>NZ_JBXWXS010000043.1:0-19792 GCF_059431795.1 Salinispira sp. | reverse complement strand
ATATATTCGTGGGCGCTTTATTAGGTCATCTCCGAAATCCTCCGGGGATAGTATATCGTCATTTTGAAGCGCAAGTAGTTCCTCTTGCCGGAGTCCGGTTATCATTGCAAGATGATTTGCATACATTACCCGAGGGTCTGGCCAATCTCTTGTAAACAGTTTCTTTGCCTGGTCTGGGAGTAGTGCTCCGCGCGGAGTCCGTGGCTTCTGGGTCTTGGGGTAAATCTTAGGCAGACGTATCAGTAGTCCCCGATCATCTGTATAGTTCAGAATCGCCCGTAAACAGGAAAGACACTTGTTTATGGAAGAAGGGGAGTGATACGTGCCGATCCTGGTCTCTTTTTGCTCCATGTGAACTTTGAACTTCTCTATATCATCTGTTGTAATTTCTGAAACCGGAAGATTCCCGAAAAACTTGATGAGGTGTTCGTCTGTGAGGTTCTGTTTGTCTTTCCGCTGACGCGAGCTTGGTTCTATATCTTTAGGATTGCGGTACTTGGTGATATCAGTGAAGAAATCCGTTGCGATATCCTTGAAGGTTGAGTCTGCGGAAAGGGTACTTTTCCCGGCTTCAATCTGTTCTCGGGCCCATTTTTCAGCTGCAGACTTCGCTGTCTGTCCTGAACAGCGTTTCACGCGGGAGCCGTCGCGCATCCGAAAGTACACGTAATAGATAGGTTTAGTGCTCTTTTTTGTTTTGAGGGGAAAGACTCTGAATGGGCTGGCGATTCTGGGCATGGCATCTCCAATCCGTAGTGATACTTAAATGATACCACAGGCGGATCGGATAACCAAGGACTGATCTGTAGAAGATTGTAAATCATTACATAAAAACAAATTAAATACGCGTCCAGCACGACTCGAACGTGCGACCTACGGCTTAGAAGGCCGTTGCTCTATCCAGCTGAGCTATGGACGCAGGATGTATTATACGTTGAGTATAACGCAAAAAATGCCGACTGGGTATCGGCACATGAAACTCGGGGTGACTGGACTCGAACCAGCGATCTTCTGCTCCCAAAGCAGACGCCTTAGCCACTAGGCTACACCCCGTTGTGAAGCAGTAATATATCAGAGCCGCTGAATTCGGTCAATATAGGGCTTTTGTTCATATGCCGAGATGTATTATGATTTATCGGTAGATTCTCAAAGTGTATGGAGGGCTGTATAAGGCGGCCAAGGGTCTGGTCGGTGGCAGGCCACCTGCTACTCGCCATGTTCCTCGTCCTTCCGGACTGTGGTACACGGCTGTTTCGCCCATGCAACCGGGGGCTGGTCGGTGGCGCGCCACCTGCTCGCCCATGCAACCGGGGCTGGTCGGTGGCAGGCCACCTGGTACTCGCCATGTTCCTCGTCCTTCCGCTCTGTGGTTCATGGCTGTTTCGCCCATGCTCATCGTCCTTGTGGACTGGGGTACACGGCTGCTTGGCGTACAGGGTCGCAGCGCAGCTGCAAGGCAGTGGGAACGATCCAGTCACCATACAGACATTGGAGTGATAGATGACAACGATTATTACCGGGGCGA
Source organism: Salinispira sp. (assembly GCF_059431795.1). Taxonomy (NCBI): domain Bacteria; kingdom Pseudomonadati; phylum Spirochaetota; class Spirochaetia; order Spirochaetales; family Spirochaetaceae; genus Salinispira; species Salinispira sp. The sequence goes on along the minus strand of NZ_JBXWXS010000043.1, from coordinate 18,267 downwards.
ACCGGGGCCTCGGATTTGAAACAGCACGGGTATTGGCATCGGATCAGTCCCGCCGCGTACTCATGACCGGCCGGAATATGGCCGAACTGACTGAGGCCTCCGAGTTCCTGAGCCAAGAAAGCGGCAACCGGGATATCGTCCCCGCCGAATTGGATTTGGCGTCCATGGACTCTGTGCGCGAATTCGTGAACCGCTTTTCCCGCTCTGGAATAGATGATCTTGACAGCATCATCTGTAATGCCGGACTCTCTTTCTGCAATAATGAACGACGCTCAGTGGATGAAGTGGAGATGAGTTTTGCGGTGAATCATCTGGGCCATTTCCTGCTGGTGAACATGCTGCTGCCCCTTTTACCGTCTTCCGGGCGAATAGTTCTTGTTTCCAGCTCTGTGCATGACCCAGACCAACGGGGCGGCCCGTTGAGCAAACCCCGCTACGTCAGGGCTGAATATTTGGCATATCCAGAAAAAGATCCTGCACCGGTTCCGCAGAAAGACCGGGGAGCCGAAGCGTACTCTACAAGCAAGCTGTGCAATATTCTGTTTGCCTATGAGCTGGACAGGCGTCTGAAAGCGTCTGGGCGGGAGGATATATGCGTTAATGCATATGATCCGGGACTTATGGCGGGTACCGGCCTTGGCCGGGATGAAAAAGGCATTATGAAGTTTATGTGGAAGAGGGTTCTTCCGGGAATGAGCCGCATGTTCGGCTTCGGCCGAACAACCGGGGAAGCAGCCAGGGAGCTTGGGGCGTTGGCTATGGATTCCGGGTATGCGGGGGTATCTCGCCGGTATTTTTCTATGGGCAAGGAAACTGAAAGTTCGAAAGATTCTTATAACAGAGAGTACGCCGCCGATTTGTGGGAGTTCAGCAGCAGGCTTACCGGCAGCGGAGAAATGTGATTGCCATATTTAAAATGTGATTGCCATATTTAAAGTGATATTTCTGATGTGAGAGCAGCCCCGGGTCCTGGATTGTGTGCTGTATGTATGAATCGCCTCCATGCATGGCATCGGCGGTCCCCGGGGCATCAATATCCAATAGGATATTTCAGCTCATTGAATAGATTTTTTACTGCAGGGGGCGGAATCCTTCGGCCATGTTCGCTTTCCGTTCAGCCTCGGCAATCCGGGGGTCTTCCGGCTCTTTGCCTTCATAAAGCCCCTGTTCGATGTTTTTCCGTATCTCTTCGTTCACATTTTTAATGATTTCCTTGAACGCCTGGGCTGCCGGGCGGTCGGGAAATTGGGCCATGAACGGACGGCCCTGATCGCCGGCTACCACAATGCCCGGATCGATTGGTACAGCCCCCAGGAAAGGTACATCCACTGTTTCCGATGCCTTCATTCCCCCGCCGCGGCCGAATATATCGGTGACTCCTCCGCAGTGGCTGCATACGAAGCTGCTCATGTTTTCAATTATGCCCAGAATTGGAATGTTCAGCTTGTCGGCGAAGGTCATGCTTTTCCGGCTGTCCAGGATGGATACGTCCTGGGGACTGGTGACGATAACGGCGCCTTTCATCTGGGGGATGAGCTGGGCGGTGGTGAGTGCTTCATCGCCGGTACCCGGGGGGGTGTCGATAATGAGATAGTCCAGTTCACCCCAGACCACATCCCCCAGAAACTGACGGATCAGACCGATCTTCATGGGGCCGCGCCAGATCAGGGCTTCGGCGGGATCGTATCCTACCAATGCGATACTTGCGGCATGAAAGTTGGGAAGAATCTCCACCGGTTCAATGGCTTCAGTGTCACCGGAAAAGTGACGGTCTTCAATACCCAGCATTTTGGGAATGTTTGGACCGTGAATATCAACATCCATAATTCCCACACTGTAGCCTTCATTTACCAGGCTGTGTGCCAGATTTACCGCAACGGTGCTTTTCCCCACACCGCCTTTACCGCTGAGCACCGTAATAACATTCTTGATTTTCTTCAGATTGTCGTAAATGCGCACATCCTGTGCGTGCTTGTCGTTGGTACCGTGCATGCTTGTCTCCTTTATAGAGGCCGGTGAGAGAGATGAGTCATGGCCTCCGTCTGCCAATTAAGCAGGTTTTATGAACAATAGTTCTTGATTATATCCGTCAAATGTATTGATATTTGAAGCACTATGCAAGCAGAGCACAGCCCGTCAAATAAGGAAACCGATTCCAGTCTTCTCACTGATATTGCCGTTCAAGCCCACGAGATTCTCCGGGAAGAATATGATGAATACGCAACCATGCTGGAATACCGCAATGCCTGGGAGCTTCTGGTTGCCGTATCCCTGTCCGCCCAGACCACCGACGCCCAGGTGAATAAGGTCACTTCAGTGTTGTTTTCCCGCTGGAGCAAGCCCGGGGATTTGGCCGATGCTCCTCTGGCTGATATTGAAGAGGTGGTGCACAGCACCGGGTTTTATCGGAATAAGGCAAAAAATATCAAAGCGGCGGGGGCGGTGATCCGGGATACCTTTAATAATTCGGTGCCCGATAGCATAGAGGAATTGGTGAAGGTCCCGGGAATCGGGCGGAAATCCGCCGGGGTGATCCTCCATCATGTCTTCGGAAAGCCCGCCATCATTGTGGACACCCATTTCGGAAGGGTATGTTCAAGGATCGGCATCTTGAGCTGTGACCCGTCGGAAAAAAAACCGGATCCTATTAAAGCGGAGAAGGAGATCGCGGAGATTCTTCCCTCCGAGCGCTGGAGCAGCTTTTCCATGGTGGCAAACCTTCACGGGCGCCGCTACTGCACATCCCGAAAACCCGACTGTATTAACTGTCCCTTGAGGGATATCTGCAGCTACCGCTACTTGTATTTTGACCCTGTTACCCCGTCGGATGGAAAGTTTTCATGAGCAGCAGTGAGGACAGGCAGCCCGTACATGAGAGTTCGCGCCTGAATGAACTGATCAGGGAGCAGGGGATTCACTACTGGGGTGTATGCGATGCCCGGGAAACCGGGAGCGGGCATACTCCTGCTGCAGCCCGGGAGTACCAGCAGTGGATCGCTGAAGGCCGTCACGGCAGTATGCAATTCCTGGAAGTCCATGAACCTATGAAATTCGATCCTTCTGAGATTCTTCCGGGTACGAAAAGCATCATTTCCCTGGCTTTGGGTTATTTTCCCGGCCGGAAACAGAGAATGACCGTTGGGGATGCTGCGACCACCGAGAAGTCAGCAGCTTCAGCCCACAGCGTTGAGGCCGACTCCGTTGAAGGCGGCCGGATCTCGTTGTATGCCCGGGGCAGGGACTACCATAAGGAGTTCGGCAGGCGGATTAAAAAGATCGCTGCGGCTCTGGAGAAGGAAAATCCAGGACACCACTTCAGAGCATTTACCGATACTGCGCCCCTGCACGAACGGTTCTACGCAGAGAAGGCGGGCATGGTGTTTACCGGACGAAACACCCTGAGCCTCCACCGGGAACTGGGCAGCTATTTTTTCCTGGGGGAGATTTTGAGTACCCGCCATTTTGCCCCCACCGATGTGCAAAGCGAAGCCATGTCCCATTGTCCCTCGGGGTGCACCCGCTGTGTGGATGTTTGTCCCACGGGTGCTTTGGAGGCTCCGTTCCGAATCAATGCCTCAACCTGCATCTCGTATCTCACCATCGAACATAAAGGAAAGATAGATCCCGGGCTGATGAAGAAGATGGGCACCTGGATTTTCGGCTGCGATCTTTGCCAGGACGTCTGCCCCTTTAATATCAGAGCGAAAATTACCGATGTGGAAAATTTTCTCAATCCAATTACCGCCGGAAACGTTGATCTAAAACCGATTTTGGAGCTGAGAGACCATGAGGAGTTCACTGCAATGTTTGCGGGCACTCCGGTAATGAGAGCGGGCAGGGTGGGAATGGTGAGAAACGCCATTATAGCGGCGGCGAACAGCGGCCGGAAGGATCTTGTTCCCATGATTATGAAACTTCGCGGGGACGGGGATGAAGTTATTTCCGGTACTGCTGAGTGGGCGGCGGTGCAGCTGAATGAGAATATTGACTGATTCTGTCTTTGCCTAAAAGTTGATGCAGGTTACGACGGACTGGTTCGTAAATCGCTGCGCGGAAAAAGGTCCTTGGCAAATGTGACCACGTGGTCACATTTAACAGGGGCCTTTTTTTCAGGAAGCCGTGGTTCGCGCCGTATATCAGGGTTTTCTGAACATTCTAAAAGCCAGCGTGAAGCTCACACATTTCTTCATTTCCGGAGCCTGCCGCCCCGTATCATCGATCCAGGCTTCTTTCAGGCGGGCCAAAGCCTGCTCTATGCTTTGTTTCCCTTCTTCCTGAATCAGTCTCCGGATGGGAGACCAGGTGAGAATGTAGGAGCGGTATTCTTCAAGATTCCAGAGTATGCGCATTGGAGGTTTATCGAAGAAGAGTTCGGGGTAGGGGAAACTGATATCAGCATATTCATTCCACAGCAATTCATTTTTCGCTGACCAGCGCTGATTCATGAGAGGTATGACATGCCGTTCCATCACACTGCTTATTCCGGTATTTATACTGTGACGGTAATATCCCCAGACAGCCAAAATGCCGCCGGGCTTGAGCACTCTATTGCATTCAGTAAAAAATGCAGGGTGGTCGAACCAGTGAAAGGCCTGGGCCACACAGACCGCGTCGAAGCAGCTGTCCGGGTAGGGGCTGTGCTCAGATGATGCAACCCGGTACTTCACGTTTTCCAACCGGGGGGCATGGGTTATTTGTTCTTCGCTGATATCGCTGGCGTCGACCAGGTTAAAATATGATACAAGCCCCCGGGCCGCCTGACCGTTTCCGCAGGCGCAGTCCCATACCCGTTCATTGGAGGGGGCTGCGTCTGCAATGAGTCGAAAAATTTCCGAAGGATACTCCGGCCGGTACCGTGAGTATTCTCTGGCATTGTGGTGAAAGCTTGCAATCTGAGGATCTTCGGATACCGGCGCCATTAGATCACCCTCCGGTGCAGGTACTGATGAAAGTCCGATATGCGTTCCAGTCCGTTTTCTTCCATATAGGAGCGAATACCTTCAAGCACTTCGGTGCCTGCATCGGGGTTCACAAAATTGATGGTTCCAAGCTGAATGGCGCTTGCCCCCGCAAGCAGATATTGAATTGCCTCGTCTGGGGTGGAAATCCCGCCCAGACCGATCACTGGAATTTTTACCGCCTGTGCAACTCTGTAGGTTGCTGCCAGACCCACCGGAAATATTGCCGGTCCCGAGAGTCCGCCTGTTTCTGTGGCCAGAATCGGTCGCTTTGTTTTCGTATCGATGAGCATTCCCACCAGGGTGTTGATGCAGCTCACTCCATCCGCACCGCCGGCTTCGGCAGCCCGGGCGATCTCGGTAATATCGGTCACATTGGGGCTGAGTTTAATAATCAGGGCTTTGTCTGTGGCGTTTCTCAGAGTCTTGGCTACCAGTTCTACCTGTTGGGGATCGGTACCCAGGGCCATACCACCGCATTTCACATTGGGACAGCTCAGATTAACCTCGTAACCTGCAAGGGGTGCATGTTCTTCCAGGTATTCAAGTGTTTCCAGATAATCTTCCAGCATGGTTCCCGCGAGGTTCACGATCACCGAGGTATTGTATTCCTTAAGAACGGGATATTTTTCCGTTACAAACTTACGGCTGCCCACATTGGCCAGGCCGATTGAGTTAAGCATGCCCGATGTGGTTTCCACAATTCTTGGGATCATGTTGCCGGGCCTGGGTTCCAGGGTTACCGCCTTGGTGTACAAGGCGCCCAGAGCGTCGATCTCTATGAGCTGCTCGTACTCGCTGCCGTATCCGAAGGTGCCGCTTGCCACCCCCACTGGATTGGCCATGGTGAGGGGACCGATGGTCACGCTCAGGTCATTTACCATTTGATATACCCCCCGGAAAAAATCGGCCCTTCAGAACATACCCGGGCGTAGCGCTTCTCATCTTTGACTTCCACCACACAGCCCATGCAGGCACCAACTGCGCAGCCCATGGTCTGCTCCATACTTACCCAGGAAGGGGCATTCCGCATCTGGGCCCATTTCACAGCGGCGTGCATCATCACATGGGGACCGCAGCTGTACACTTCCAGTTGTTCAGGCCCCTTCTGGGCTTTCAGTCTTTCCGTCCCACTCTCTGCACGCCCTGCATCCTCTGAATCCCCAGTTGAAACGGGCGATCCTGAAACCGGAAACCGGGATTCCAGAGCCTGGATGATATTGCCATGGAAGGGTTGTGGCAGGTCTTTGGAAAGAAGCGAACCGTCATCGGTGGCAAGAACCAATTCGGCCTTTCCACTGCCAATGGATTCTCGCCGGAATAGCTCAAGAAATTCTTCAATGCTTGAACGGGGTATGAGCCCGGAATTTCTGGCTCCAAGGGCGAGAATCGGTTTATAGCCTTCCTCCAACAGCCGTCGGGCAAAGAAGAATAGCGGTCCCATGCCGATACCACCGGCAATGAGCAGGGGCCGCCGGGATTCCCGGGGCATGGGCCAACTGTTGCCCAGGGGACTGAGAATGTCTAACTGTTCGCCCGGTCGTCTAGCGGTGAGGATTGTGGTGGCGTGTCCCCGTTTCTGATAAACAATGCCGGCGCTTCCCGATCCGGATCCCGGGCTTTGTTCGCCGCGGTTGTCCTGCCCGGTGTAGGAAGAGAATGCGAAAGGTCTTCGCAGAAGAGGCTGGCTGCTCTGATCCACTCTAAGTGTGAGAAATTGCCCTGGAAGGGGGATCTGCCCCTTCATGTGGAATATCAGTTCAAAATACCCCGAAGCAATTTCCCTGTTTTCTATTATTGTACCGTGTATATGCTCCATCGGCTAGAAACTATACCCGGATCATCGCAGCTGGACAAGATCGGCGGAGATGAGCGTTTCAAACAGAATAGACGGCAGAATCCTGTTTTCATTTTCGTCTGTCGAGGTCGCAGTTTGACGTGGGGCCGGTCCGATCTTCAACCGAGCCAGTTGAACTGTGCTTCGTTGAAAACGGATATCCGGCAGTTGCAGCGCATTGGCCCCTGGCATCTGGGGCAGATCGGTTCCCTTCAGCTCAAGCGGCCTGGGAGTATCCTCGGCGTAAGAGGTCCCTTCATACATGGTGAACAGCGGCAGGAAAGCCCTGGCACAGCGTATTCCCCCTGATTGCTCCGGTTTCCAGGTATGAACCGGGCCGCTGAGATCGGGGATCAACCCCTTAACAAGTTCCAGCTCAATTCCATGGAGAGTCAGGGGACCGAGAGTAGTTTTAGCCAGCGTACCCGCCAAGGTCGGCAGGCTGCGAAGTGCTGGGGAGTAAAATGTGCCCGCAGTTCTGTCCCGATGAAAAACCCGACAGGCCGGCTCATCGGAACCGGGCTCATTGCCACCCGTCGTATTGCCACCCGGCTCTTCGGCACCTGTTTCATCGCCAACCGGCACAACAGGGCGGTGGTGAAGCCAAAACGGCGCACGAGGGGGGGCGGGGGCTCTAGAGGGTTCAGCGGCTGCCGTTCCAGCTGAGCCGCCGGGGGAATCAGATTCTTCATATGGGGTGACCGCAGAGAAAAAAAACCATGGGGGTAGGGAAAACAGCTGAAAATTCAGCTCTGCTGGATCCTGTCGGGGATCTTCGGCGCGTATCAGAGTCTGGAGATTTCTACGAAATGAGCGGATGCGCTGTTGTATCGGAAGGGGCGGTTCAAGCCAGATTCCAAATGTGGTTTGCATGGCGAATATTTCCTGTGGTATACTGATGAGAATCAGCATATATCAGAGGGTAGGCGTTGTGAAGCGGAAGATCGATCAGCCTGTAGAGAAAATTGTGGATGTAATTTCCTCCTGGAATAGCTGCCACACCATCACCCTCATGGAAAACGAACGGGACTTCTACGATCCCTACTTTTTCGTAAGTCTTGATGTCTACTATGAAGATGAGCTTCCCTCAAGTGATACCCGGGCTGAAGCATTCGCGTTTGCCGGCGGTTTTGAAACCGCAGGTCTGAATAGAAAGGATCGGTTTCTGGTTGATGAGATACCGGTTCGGCTGGAATATAAGAATTTGGACCGTTTCGATACTCTTCTCAATGATTCTCTGGAAAGTTCAGCAAGTCTTCGGGACTCGGGAACGTACATGTTTTATCGGATGATGGAGTCTGAAATTCTCCATGCAAAATCTGACTGGCTGGCGGAGGCCAGAAAAAGCCTGGAACATCTGGATGACCGTTTCTGGAATCTGATCAAGCAGAATGCGAAAGCCCGCATGGAGCATTATTTTGGAGATGTATCTGCTGCGGTTATGCAGAAAGATGAATTATTCTTCACGATTTCAGCTGGTGGCTTCATAAAAAATGTCTGCGGGGTACTTTTTGCGGCAAACAAGGTGTTTGAACCCTCTCCTCGTCTGCTTCTGGAACGTCTCGGTGATCTGGATTCGGTTCCCGATGATTTTCAGGGACTTCTGGAGAGTTTTATCCGCCATAACGATACATCCCTGACCCGAAAAAAAGAAATTGCAGGACTGCTTGCCAAACGCATTATACAACTCTAATATTCCCCTATGAACATGATCCGATACTTCGTTTTTCTGAGTACGCTCTTGCTGGTTTTTACATCCTGCAGCGGTGAACCAATGGCTGTCCTCAATGCAGAGGGCGAAAATATACAGAATCTCCGGCTGAAAGAGGGAAGGGAAGAGCTGGTGCTCGATTTTTCCCCAGCTTTGGAGATTACGCCCCAACGGCAGGTTATCCAATTGGATATGAGCCTGCCGGAAGCTGATCTGATCGCCGACTTTTACTCTCCTGACGGGGATGAGCCGGCCCTCCAACGGACCATTTCAATCCCCCGGGGGATGAGCAGCGGAAGGACGGTGCTGGAATACCAGCTTTCCGTCCGGGGCATAGATGCATTATCCCGTGTGGTGCTGCGAAAAGGGCCGGATTTTCCCCGGCAGCCGGAGCAAGATGATTCTCCGTTCACCAGTCTGCTGGGATTTCGGCTTCCCGGAAGCTTCGGTGCCCTTGAAGTCGACGATTACAGGATTCAGATTTCCTCGGATTTTTCCTACACCCAACGGCTTCATACCATGGAAGCCTCCGCTGAAGGCGGGGATGGAACAGGGGAAGGGACCATGTTAAATGTATACCAGGAAGCGGAGATCGCGTCTTTCCTGGATGATTTCGAATATCTGGAATATGTACCGGTGATCCGCCTTGGCTACGAGTTTCGAAAGCCAGAGGCAGGAATGCCGGTCCGGGGATTCCAGGAGGGTGAGGAGATTCGAGAGTTTGCCGATCCTCTCCCCCCTCTTGCCCGGGTGGATCTGTTTTCCCGGGAATCGGGTGCGGCGCCGTTTCAAAGCTTTGAACTGAGACTTCGTCCGGGGCAGCAGAGCGTCTATTTGTATCCGGAAACATTCAGCCAGGATATTTCTGAAATTCGATTCACTCATGATTCGGTGAATGGGCGTATGCGTACCCTGGAACTGCTGAGCATTCCCAGAACCGGAGCCGAGGAGGAATCCCGCTTATTGCCACCTCCACTCCCCATGGATCTGGGAACGATTATGAACTATTCCAGGGGGCTGTGGCGAAATCCCGATATGGAAATTTACAGCTGGAATTTGTTTCCCGGGGTTTTAATCCTTGATTTCCGGGATTATGAACTCCAAGCCCGGTACCTGAAACGTCTGGCGTATTTCGTAGAGAAAGAAGGCTTCCGGGGTGAACTGCTCACCAACGCCCAGCTTTCGGGCCGTCACGGATGGAATGCCCATAATTATCATCCACGGGATCTCTCCCGTTTTTTTAACCGGGCTTCCGCTGAAGGCTTTTCATTGAATGAAGAAGAGCTGAATCTGCTGGAGCTCCTGCTTCTTCGGGGCATCCTGATTGAGAGGGAAGGCGAATATCTGGAAGGAGAGGGACAAATCATCTCCATTACCGACCATCCTTTGCAGACAGATGCCGCCAGGCGCTTGTTCTTAAACCATGAAGCACTTCACGGGATGTTCTACAATGCTCCCGGGTTTCGAGAGCTCAGCAATGAGTTATGGTACGGGATGGAGGAAAGCAGCCGGGAATATCTCAGCTACTATTTTTCCTATGTGGGATACGATCCCGAAGACAGCTACCTGATGATTAATGAGTTTCAGGCATATATGCTTCAGCAGGATATCGTGAATCTGCGCTGGATGGTCCAGTCCAGAATGGCTGGACGGATTCTGAGAAAATTTCCCGGGCTGGAATCGTTCGTGTACAGTCACAACGAGGATGCGGGATGGGAGGCTCTCAGAGCAGGAGAGGAGCTTCAGACGTTGATCTATCAGAATTTCGGGCTTGTTGCCGGAGATCTATTTGGGCTGGTGCCTTGGAAGGGTGAAACGGATCTGTGAACAAGGGACATCCCTGCCTAAATGCTGTACATCATTGCCGACTGCTGGCTCTGCATCTCCAAAAGAAGATCTTCAAGGCTTTTATCCAGGAAATCCCTGATTCGGTTTTCCAACGCATTCCAAAAAAACCCGAGGGCATTTCCTTGACGCTGTTCGGGAAGTACTTCAAGCTGCCCTTCCAGAAGGCTGAGCACCTCCAGCAGCTGTATACGGGATGGGTGGCGGGCCAGGGCATAGCCGCCCTGTGCTCCCCGAAAGCTTTCCACAACCCCTGCTTTTTTAAGAATTACCAGTATCTGTTCCAGGTAATGCTGGGGGATGCCATGGGCTGAAGCAATGTCTTTAATCTGCTTCGGTCCCTTCTGATAGTTGAGGGCAAGTTCTATGAGGGCGGACAGGCCGTACACCCCCCGGGCTGTGACGGTAAACATAGACCCATAGTATCCTGAAAACCCCTGTGTATCAAATACGGCGGTACAGTTTTTCGGGGAAATCTGCAAAATCTTCTCTTGAGAGTATTCGTTTTTCCACTCCCGGAGCCAGCTTCAAGCGGTAGTGGTTCCTGAATTCCTGTACTGAACGGCGTTCGGGGGTACAGGATACCACCGTGCCCTCGCAGTGATCACATCCGCTGCAGAATTCTATCTCCTGTCCAAGAGATTTTAAAGCATAGCGGCGCCTGCAGCGATTGGAAGGGAAGAAGCTTTCCCCTTCTGTCTGAAAGAGAATGGAAAATGCCGCTTTGCCGTCTCTGCCTGCTCTTCCGCTTTCCTGCAGAAAGTCTTCCATATTTTCCGGTGGATAGAGGTGGACGCTGCAGCGGATTCCGGGGATATCCACACCTGTCCCGAATGCTTTGGTTGTGAACAGGATGCCCCGTTTCTGGCCGGCGAAGCCAATCTCTATTTGCTTTCTTTTGGTTCTCTCCAGTCCGGCATGATAAAATCCACAGGATACGTCCCGAATACCCCAGATCTTCAGCCAGATTTCCGACCTCCTGGCCAGTTTCTCACACATTTTCCGGGTTTTTACAAATACCAGCATGGGCAGCTGCAGTTCTGTTCCTTCATCCTGGTACTCCGGGAGCAGTCCCCATGAGGGATCAAAAAATTGGCGAAGGAGCAGGCGGAAGGCCGTGGGCGGATGAAGGCAGGGGATTACCCGATAGTGGATGTTCGGTCTGTCGCTGAGCATCTCCACATAATCCCAGTCATGTGACTCCCAGAGAAGGGACCCGAGAATGCGTCTGTCGGCGGGGCTGATGGTTGCTGTGAACACTGCGGTAAAGGGATCTCCAAGGTGACGCTTGAGTTGAATAAGGTGAAAGAGGGACGGGCGGAAACTGGTGCCCCACTGGAGAATGAGATGCCCCTCATCCACCACCAGCAGCCGTATATCAACATTCTCAATTGCCTCCAGCATTGGCGGGCTGAACGCGCTTTCACAGTTGCTGATGATCACACCGCTGTTCAAATTCCGAATTCTGTTCAATGCGGCCCTGCGTTCTTCACCCTCCAAACCGCCGTAATAGAGTTCCGCATGAACCCCAGCCCGTTGGAAACGGGCCTGTTGATCCCTCAGAAGAGCGTTCAGGGGGTATAAAATTAACGTTACGCCCTGAATACGGGCTGCGGGTGCCATGAAACAGAGGCTCTTGCCGCTGCCGGTGGGAAGACTCACCACCAGACCATTCCGGGTTTCATCAATTCCCTTCTGTCCGAAAAAACCTGAACCGGCCAGAACATAATCTATACAGAGTTTCTGATGGGGGTAGAGATACTCAAGTCCCCATTCGCGGCGGATGGATGTGAAAAGCCGTTCTTTCAGACCCGGTGTTTCCTGGTTCATACATGGATAACCGGCAAATGCGAAGCGTTGATTTATTATGGGGGAAAATCAGTTTATATCGGTTCTGAAGCCGGGTTTGGGCAGGGAAAAGGCGAACACACTGCCCTGGCTACTGCTTCGTTCCAGCCATAGCCGGCCACCGTTAGCATGTACGAAATCCCGGCAAAGATGAAGCCCCAGCCCGCTGCCTTTTTCATATTCGGTACCCGGGGTTGTGTGGTAATTGCCAAGCTTGAAGAGGCTCTCGGTATCCTCAACACCGTTTCCACTGTCTCTGACAAACACCCGGTATTCTTCTTCACTTTCGGCTCCTGCAATGGCTATTTCTCCACCCCGGGGAGTGAATTTCAATGCGTTGGACACAAGATTTCTGAGTACGATCTGGATCATGGTGCTGTCGGCTTCAACTTCCCCGGCGAAGTCATCGTCCACATGAAGATGGATTTCTTTATGATCAGCCATGTGTCCCAGCTCCTTGATCACCCGCCGTGCCGAATCCCTCATGTTGAATACACTGATATTTTTTTTCACCCCTTCAAATTGTGAGCGCGCCCATTGAAGAAGGTTGTCCATCATCAGCAGTTCCTGATGACTGGCGTTGTACAGAATGGTAATAAATTCGTTCCGCTCCTCGTCACTTAGATCGTCACCGGAAGTTTTGAGAACATCCAGCGTTCCAATTATTGAATTAAATGGACTTCGAAGGTCGTGGGCAATAATGGTGAAAAGCCGCTGACGGAAGGACATTTCTTCCTCCAGCCGTTTTTTCGCCTGTCTCAGTTCCAGGTGCACGTTTACCCGGGCAATGAATTCCTCGGGATGAAAGGGTTTGGCGATAAAATCCACTCCCCCGGCCTGGAAACTTTCCAGCATTCCCTGGGTGTCGGTGCGGGCGGAAAGAAAAATGATGGGAACATCCGAACTGGGATGATTTTCCCGGATTTTTCTGCTCACCTCATATCCATCCATGCCGGGCATCATGATATCCAGAATAATCAGATCGGGGATCTCATGTTCAATAATTTTCAACGCTTCCTTACCGCTTTGGGCGAAGGAGATGTCATGTCCCTGGCGGGAAAGCATTTTTCCGGCCAGTTGAATGTTTCTGGGCTCGTCATCCACAAGGAGGATCCAGGGATTGGACCTCTGTGTGTGCACCTCTGCATGAATCGGTTCACTCATGCACTTCACCTCCCCCCTTTGTAACCCCGTTCATCCACCGTTCAAAACGATCAAGGTCAGATTTCATTCCGGCGATATCGAAGATTTCCACAGCTTTTCTCAGCTCCTGTGCAAGTTTATACGGACCGCTGTCCGGAAATGATGCAAATACTCTTTCCAACTCACGGCTGAAAGACAGAATTTCCTGGATGCTCATTTTATTTTGAGCATTTTTGAATGCAGGTTCAAGCTCCGCTGCCATCTTCCTGAGCCGTTCAGCGGGGATTTCAGTTTCATCCGGAACGTCTTGAATCCCTCCTGTCTGTATGCTTTCCTGTGAATAGGGGGGGGCTTGGTCGAGACCGCTGTGACTCTGTGGTTCCCGGGACGTTCCAGGGGATGTATCTTCCGGGAAGAAATGCTCCTGTCGTATATGGGGGATATTCTGGTACAGCAGCTGCAGGAGACTGCGGCGGGTGAAGGGCTTCATGAGAAAACTTTCCACCGAGAACAGTTCTCGCTGGGTGCTGTGATCCCGTGGATCATCCCCGGAAAGCATGATTACCTTGGTAAAGGCCATTTCCCTGGGATAGCGTTCGTTCAGTTCCCTCAGACATTCCCAACCGCTCATTCTCGGCATGTTCACATCCATGACCAGGATATCCGGGAGCCATTCTCCATATTGTTCCAGTGCTTCCACGGGGGAACCGGTGATCCGGTGGGGAATCCGGAAATTTTTTAAGATGCTGGATAGGAGAAGCTGATTGGATTCGCTGTCATCCACACAAAGAACCCTGAAGCTCTTGAGTGCTTTTGCCATTTCTGCCTCAGAGGGAAGGGATCTGCCATCCCCGATCAGGGTTTGCTCGCCCCCGTATTCAACGGGTATCCTCAAATTAATGATGGTTCCGCCGTTCTGCGGTATATGAGCGGAGAGACTCCCCTGGAGCAGGGCGGTTAATCGGGTGGTGATGCTCAAACCTAAACCCGTTCCCCCGTATTTACGAACAGTTCCCCCATCAGCCTGGCGAAAAGGTGCTGTCATCAGTTCCATGGTGGATTCATCCATCCCGATTCCCGAATCCTGAACATCTATGCCCAAAAGCTCGGTTTCCGGAGGTTGGTAAAACCTGACGAGCACTTCTCCCTCTTCGCTGAATTTGACTGAATTATCGACAATCCGCTGCAGGATCAGTACCAGTTTTTCCCGGTCCCCTGTTAGCAGGGTGTCCGGATGAATCATTGAGATAATGTTCAACTCCAGCCCCTTCTGTGCAGCCGGGGGATGAAAATCCATTTCAAGTTCCTGCATTAGTGCGGACAGGGTGAACTCCTGGGTTTCCACCGGAATCCTGCCGGCTTCAATTTTTGAAAGGGTAAGAATATCATCCAGCATCGCCAGCAATTGCTTGCCGCTTGCATATACAGTACTGAGATACTGATTGTGGGATGGATTCTCTACTTCCCGCAAAAGCATTTCGCTGAAACCCAGGATTGCATTCATGGGGGTGCGGATTTCATGGCTCATATTTGCCAGAAACTCACTCTTGCTTCTACTGTATTCTTCCGCGCTTAAACGTGCCTGTTTCAGTTCTTCCTCTCGGTCCTTCATTTCGGTGATATCCCGGTTCAGTCCGATAATCCGCCGGCAGCCACCGTCATTGTTGTGTAATGAACTGAGGGTCTCTTCCACCCAGCTGATAGAACCGTTTTTCTGCATCACTCGGAACTCATGACTCACAAGGGTTTCTTCTCCCACCAGAAGGGACTCAAAATGTTCCCACACTTTGGATCTGTCTGTTGGGTATACCCCCTCCAGCAGTTGGGAAAGGGAAGCCGGGGGGGACTCACCGGGAATGTTTCTAATGCCGTACAGCTTTCTGGAGATAAACAGTCTGCGGTTTTCATTGTCCCAGTCAAAAAAACCGTTGTCGCTTGCGGTGAGTGCCAGCTGGAGCCGTTCACGGGTTTCCCGGTATTCACCAATGAGGTCCAGTTCACTGCGGATATCCCTGACAATCAGGTACGCCCGCTGCTTTTCCATCAGTGAGGGCAGGAACTCGATTTCTAGATATTGCTGCTGGCTGTCTGAGAGAATCAATCCCTTGGTTCGGCGGCTGTTGCTGTGGGCCTGAATGCTGCGAATAAAGGAGTCAATGGACGGAAACTGACTGTTATTCATGGAAATCCGGAAAGAGGGAATGGAATCCATGGCTACTGGGATATTCCTGTGGCCGGAAGGATTTTCCGGAAGGTCAAGCTGAAGCAGATCAACCGCCCTCAAATTCCAGCTGATCATTTTACGGCTGTGAAGATCGCAGCGGATTATTCCGTCCATATGATATTTCTGGTACTCAACCATCATATTCAGATCCATTTGCCGTTGTTCACGGTTTAGCTGAAATCGGTACCCCAGAAGCATTATCAGGATACACAGAATCCCACCCAGACCTACGGCTAACAGAGACGTGCTAAAGTAGACCGGCCTGCTGAAATCGGGGTCAAATACGGCTTGGGCATCCCAGTGAATGAGAATAAGATCCTGTTCCAGCTGAAGCCGGTCGTCCCCAACGGCTTTGGCAAGATCCTCACTCCGGATTCGGGACATGCTCAGCCACCCCGGATCCCGGTACTCAATTTGGACGGGGGTGTTTTCCTGGATTGCAAAATCGAAAACCGCTCTTGAGAACCATTTCATGGAAGGAAACGGCGTCTGCGTAATGATTGATCCGGTTCCGGTATTGTAAAGATACAGATCAAGTTCATCCATGAGCTGCATGAGGCGGGAAAGATCGGCGGTCTCCGATCTTCCGGAACGGCGAATCTGCAGCACCGCATTTCCGTTGTCGGTAAAAATTCTCATAGACGGAGGAGAGCTCCCGCCGCTGCGGAGGTCGTCCCTTCGCTGTAATATTTGGCGTATTTCATCGACGAGATTGTCAGTAATAATACTGAAACGATCCTGTGCAGACCTTAGCTGCCCTTCCTGCAGCGCAGTGTACCCGATTCTGTGGGTGCTCAGAAGGAAAAGCATGGCAACAATAAGAAAAATCAGGAACACTGTGAGCCCCTGATATGCGAAACTGAAGAAGATTTTGCGTTTTCTGCCTTTGGATATATTCATCTATGTACCGTTATCTGACTTTATCATAGTTCAGATGGCAGTATTGTGGAAACCGGTGGATCCGATTCTTTCATCTCAGGTGGGTGGGGAAAACGGCAGGGAAATTTTACTGGAAAACGGGAGCGACGGGACTTGAACCCGCGACCTCCGGCTTGACAGGCCGGCGTTCTAACCAAAACTGAACTACGCCCCCAAAATACGGAACAGCCGTTGTACGGCTCGCCAGAATATGTACGATTTAAAAAAAATTGTCAAGCTTCGCTGTAGGTGTTTTATACTTGAAGTGAATGCTATCCGCAACATGGGTTCCTATTCTAAGGAGGATGTGTATGTCTGCGAAAACGGGCCATTTTTTGGGACTTCTCAGGGTTGAATTCGAGGATATGATGGAGGATGTGAGTGTTTTGGAAACCCTGAGCAAGGAGAGGCTGAAAAACGCCGAGATCACCGATTACGTCTATAACGAAAACAATGTGGTCTTTGAACAGGAAATCCAAGCCCTGCGGTATTTGGCAACCATCCTGGAGCAACCCCACTGGCAGGAAGTGGAGAATTTGGATCAGCTCAATGCGGAGCTGCGAACAAGTCTCAAGGATGCCATTATCCAGAAAGCTTACCCGCCGGTTGTTCAGGAGCTGGTGAGCCGGAAGCTGGATAAGGTACGCCAATTTGTACTTTCATGATCCCGTTCCATAGGCTATGATAGCCTGTTTTGTATGGTACGACATAGTTGGTAAAGATCAGATTCCGGTATAGCTTCGTTTAATGGATTACGTCCACAAAAGGATTTTACCCTCGGAAATGCCCCGGAGAATACATACAATATGTTATGCAGATATTTTAGCGAAATCGAGTACAAATTAGCATGAATGCGATAAAAAAACTTATCCCCAATGCAAACATTGCCTCAGAATATCGGATTTTCGTGGAAGAATTCACATCAACTATAAAAAAGAAAATAAGTGATCTTCATAGCATTTATATGTGTGGTTCAATTCCCAAAGGAACTGCCGTGCCATATACATCAGATGCTGATTTTACGGTAGTGCTTAAGAATCAGGCCTCCTCTGAAATTAAAGAAATAATTCAAGAGTCTACATTTGAAATCCAACAAAGGTTTCCAATTGTCCCAAAAATTGATGTCCCGATTTGTACGGTCCAGGATGTTATTGGCAATCGATATGACTGGGGCTTTTGGATTAAAATTGTCTCAATTTGTATCGATGGGCCGGATCTTTCATATCAACTCCCTGATATCTATCCATCTTTTGAATTACAAAAAACATATTACGAAGCTGCCATTGAGCAGGTCCCAAACAGTATAGAAACAGCCATATCAGAAACGAATAATGTGCTTCGAACCATTGCCCAACGAAAATCAATAAAGAAAATCATTCGAGCCATCTATTCCTTGTATATTCGGAAAGAAAAATCCTGGACAGAAGATATCGAGGAATTTATTTCGGTCATTGAAAGATATTCGAAGAATGATGTGGAGCTAATTCATAATTTGATAAATAGCTATCGAGCCCAAGACCTATCAAGAAGCGATTTCAAGAAAATTGCGCATGAGGCGATGGAATTTTATTTGGAACAATACGCGAATATGGTGAATAATACCACATAGCAAGGACTTCGAGACCGACTCGCCTATTGTAACGGTCCTTGCTTCGGCGATAAAGCAACCCATTCTTCTGTAAAATTGAAAAAGTTACTCGGCCTCCATATCCAAATATCGTTTTCCATCTTCCCAGGTCTCATCAATTTCCATCAGGATCGCCGAGACGATTCTGGTCAATGA
>NZ_JBXWXS010000042.1:0-41001 GCF_059431795.1 Salinispira sp. | reverse complement strand
AAGACTCTGCTGATTGCTGAAGAATAAATCTTTACCAGGATTTTCAGTTTTACATAAATACGAAAAAAACCGCCCTGTTATTAACAGAGGCGGTTTTTTGATGCTTCATCACTATTTGTGCTTCATCGACAGAGGAAGTCAGCCTTCCTCATTTACTTCGATATCATCCTCATCCACTCCGGCATCGAAATCGTCTTCTTCTGCCTTGGGTGCCGCCTCTTCAACTTCCGGGGTTTCCGGTTCGGTTTCCAAACGCTCAAAGATCATTTCCTCTATGTGTGTGCGGTCTTTTTTTAGAGAAATGCTCAGTTCATCCACCAGGAGTTTGATTGCCGAATCGTAGAGCTTACGCTCAAGGATAGGCAGTTCCTTAATTTTCGATCTGTGGTAGAGGGTTTGAACCACCTGGGCGATGTCGGTGACGCTCCCTTTCAGAAGCAGTTGACGGTTCATCTCATAACGCATCTTCCAATCCGCCGGGGCAACTTCATATTCACCCTCAATCAGCTTCAGGGCTTTTTCGGCTTCTGATTTGGGCACAATGGCTCTGATGCCCCGTTCTTCTGCCTTGTCGACGGGAATCATGATCGTCATATCGCTGACTTCGATGTAAATGGTGTAATACGGTGTGGGTTCACCTTTGAACATGCGTTCTTTAATCTCGGTGATCTGACCTACTCCGTGTGTGGGGTAAACTACCTGCTGTTCTACCTTAAAAGTAGTGGACATGCTTCTGAAACTCCTGAGAAACGATTTTATACATGAGAGCAGCTTTCAAAAGTTAATTTTGAAAGCTGCCGGATAGCGGGTCGAAATCATAATTTTCTAACCTGGCAGATAATTATGACATGGACTCCATTTCACGCAGTCTGTATTTCAAGGAAACTGAATACTGTTCCTATACAAGTCTTCAGTATACAAAAAAATAGAGCCTTGGTCAAAGGAGAAGCATGCAGTCGTATTAGGGCTCACGGGCAATATTGGATGGCGGAGTGAGTTTGATTTCATACAGATACTTAAAAGGATGAATATCCAGGGGGTTAGGATACCACCCGCCCACCGCATCGAGGTTTACAAGATGAATTGCCGGACTGTGATTCACCGGAAGAACAATTGCGCTGTCCAGCAAATGCTGTTCCGCCTCGGCGAGTTTTTCATATCGGGATAATCCGGTTAGAGAATTACTATCTGTAAGCAGGCGGTCGTAGGTATCATCGCTGTACCCCGCATCGTTTATGCTGCTGTCGCTGTCCCACATCTGAAGGAAACTCATGGGATCGGCATAATCGCCTATCCAGGATAATGATCCCACAGTGAAGCCGCTACTTTGCAGTTCCCGCTGATAGCTTGCGAACTCTATAAACTTTACATCCACCTGCACGTCAAGTTGTTCCTCCCAGGCATTTTTCATCAAACCGGAAACCCTGCGGCTTTCACTGCCCGGGGTAAGTACGATGCTCAGGGATGGGAGGCCCTTACCGTCGGGATACCCCGCTTCTTCCAGAAGGGTCAGAGCTCCTGGCGTATCTGTCCGGGAGAGCCCTTCTACATCCGGGTATCCGGGGATCTGGGGAACCAGGGTGGTGGTGGGTACGAAATGAATATCGGCGCTGCGGATCTGTTCCAGCGGCAGGAGTTTCAACAGTGCCTCCCGGATTCTGGGATCATCAAAGGGCGGTTTGCGGGAGTTAATAAAATAATAGCTGGTTGAAAACTGGGGTGTTATTTGGAGCGAATTGGCAAGCTCAAGTTCACTGAGATCGAATCCGCTGTAAATCCAGTGTATTTCCCCGGAATTGAATCTTCTGGTGGTTGCCGTGTGATCTCGATTGAATTCCAGAATGATCTCGTCATACTGAGAGTTCCGCCTGTCCCAGTACAGTTCATTCCGTTTCATTCGGATTCGGGAGTCATCCTGTTCAATGATATAATAGGGTCCGTTCCCCGGCGGGGAATCGAAATTTGACCAGTCACCTACATCCACTGCGTCAGGATGTATCGGTACCAGGCTCTGGTGCGCCAGAATGGAGAGAAAATGCCTGGCCGGACTGTGGAGTTCAACTTCAAGGGTTTGACCGTCCACCACCCGAATAGCGGGGCGCTCCCCTTCTTTCAGCCGTCCACGGCGGTATTCCCGGGCATTCACTACAGGATCCAAAAGAAATGCAAAGGGGGCCTCAGTTTCAGGATCCAGGAGTTTGAGCCAAGTATCCCGGAAGTGCTCCGCCCTGACTGTATCTCCGTTCCAGTAGCGGGCATCGGGTCTGAGATGAAATCGGTACAGCGTACCTCCCTCAAGTATTTCCCAACGACTGGCAGCTCCGGGAATGGGTTCCAGTGAAAACGGATCGTATGTCACCAGGCCTTCAAACAATGCACTGTATACCTGGGCTTCCAGGGATGAGTAGGTGTATAGAGGGTTGAATTCGATGTTTGATGGAAGAAGACTCATAATAAATGTGCCGGTTTGTTCTTCTTCCTCCGGCTGTTCCTCTGCGCTTGCAGGAATTACAGCTGTGAAAAAGAAAACGGCTGTAAATATACCGAGAAGAGCGGCAGTCATACGGGCTTTGCCGCAGATTTCAAATTTACGTTTCAGGGGTAAGCTGTACAATGATAACTCCGCGAAATGGATTTGTTTTAATTTTTCAGGTACTTCCTGATGAGAGAAATATACTCACGTCCGTGAAGAGGTTTAATAAAAATCTCTGAAAAACCGGCTTCCCGGAGATTTTTCACGTCGCTGTCATCGCTGGTAATGGCAAACAGCGGTATTTCCGGGTGGACACTCTTGATTTTCCGGGCCAGCTCATCACCATTCATTTTAGGCATATAGCGGTCCAGAATAATGAGTCTGTAATTTCCTTTCTGAAACATTTCCCAGGCTTCTTCCCCGTTGCATGCAAGATCGCAGCTCAGGTTTGCCCGTTGTAATTGAATCTCTAATAACTTACGGTTGGTAAACTCATCTTCCGCATATAATATCCATGCCATACAGGATCCTCAGGTGGCGTTCCGTTCAAGGTAATCTATGACCCGGCTCAATTCCTTTTCAACCAGATCAAGCAGTTTCTCTGCATCGTCAGTATGATCGATTTTCAATGCAATTTCCAGCCTTCGGGAAAGCCGGGTGAGACGGATGGCGCTGATATTCAATGCACTGCCTTTCAGGCTGTGAATGATGCGGTGGGCTTCCCGAATATCCCCTGACCTGAATGCCGCCTTCCACTCGCCTATCCGCTGGGGGGCGTTGTTCCTGAATAATTCGATCATTGTGCGGTACATTTCTTCATCGTCAATCTTTCCTTTGAGTCCCTCCAGATCCACCGGATTCTGATCTGATTCCCCTTCATATTCAATTTTCGTGCAAAGCATCCGGCAACGTAGGTGCAAGCCGTTCTCGGTGAAGCGGTATTCGGGAAAAAGTTTATCCTGCTGTTTTCCACAAATGTCCTGTATGAGGCTTGCTGCAGGTTTGTCTTCCTCGTTTGTCATGCCGCTGCACTGAATTTCGTAAATGGCTTTGGGGAGAGAGTCCGGTTCTGTGCCATCCTGTTCTGATGAGCTTGAGATTCGCACGTCAATTCTGGTGTAGCCGAGGTCGGCAAGACGCCCCAGGGTATCGAGGAGAAGCGCCGGACTGTCTGAAAAAACCGGACTACACAGGAACGCACCCAGGGTGAACGTCCATTGAACACGGACATCCCGACCCCGCCGGGTATTTTCCCGGTGGGTGGTGAGCTGCTCCATAAGCTCTTTCAGGGGAGCGTCTGCGGCTATCATAGTGTAACTATAGTTCATTCATTACATGTTTACACAGGTGCTAAAGAAGCTTTTTCATATGCCGAAAATCCTAAAAGAGAGACTCTTGATGTACAGGCGAAGACAGGGTCTCGGGGGGAGCGTATGAAAATTGTCTGGCGGATGGTTGTAATCTGTGTATTAGTCCCGGTGATTTCACTTGGAGCACAGGATTCAAGCGTGGAGCCATCCACTGTTCAATTAGACAGTATAGATTTTGACACCATTGATTTTTCCGAGGCACGATTGAGCATCGCCGGACCCTCTGCGTTTCTTATCCGTTCGGTACGCATAGAAGGTGCCGCGTATTCGGTTCTTTTCAAGGAGCAGGATGGAAACTGGGTGGTAACCGAGCTGATTGCCCAAGAGGGGGATCCGGTATTGCCCGATAATGTGGTCCTGGACTTTGCCCGGGTAACAATTGAGGATTCGACGCTTTTTATCGATGGTATTCTTATAGATGGGAAGCCATACAGTACGCGTCTTGAACTGAGAGATAATGTATTGCGCCTCAGCGGAGGACTGAAGGCCGGCAGGCTGGTTGGAGCCTCTCTTTCACGCATTCAGCTGGATGCGGGCCTGGCAACACCGGAAACGGTGGATAAGCAGCAGAATCAGCTGGCAGAGCTTACTGAACGGAACACCGAACTGCTTGCTCAGGTGGGAAGCATGAACAGCAGCCTTGAGCAGCTGCGAACCAGAAATGCGGAAATTCAGGATCAGCTCGAGCAGCTGAAAAAGGAAAAATCCGATCTTCTGGGTGAAGTTGAAAACCTCCGGAACCGTCTATCCAGTGCCCAGTCGGAGGCTGATGGGGCCGCTGATTCTGACCTGGAGCCTGAGGGTTCTTCAACTGAGG
This sequence comes from Salinispira sp., assembly GCF_059431795.1. Lineage (NCBI taxonomy): Bacteria > Pseudomonadati > Spirochaetota > Spirochaetia > Spirochaetales > Spirochaetaceae > Salinispira > Salinispira sp. The sequence goes on along the minus strand of NZ_JBXWXS010000042.1, from coordinate 36,341 downwards.
CATCCCCAGCTGATGGAGCCACAGAAGGTGAACTAACAGATAGGGAAACATCCGCTACAGAGTCTGATGTTATAGAAATCAACCGTGAGCTGGTTCAGCGCATCGGCTCCCTTTTACAAAAAATTGACTCCCTGGAGGATCACATTTCCGGGTTGGAAAACAAAATTGCATCCTTTTCATCAGATCTTCCCACGGAAGACGGCACTGAACAGGCCGGCGAGCAAACTGCTGAGAGGGGCTTTTCACAAACGGCAGAAGAGAGGTCCTCCAGCGATGTACGGGAGCGAATGGAGCGGATCGAGCTCCTGGAGGATGAGATCCGGGATCTGCAGGTGGAAAACTCCAGGCTGGCCGGTGAGCGGAATGAGCTTGAGCAGGATATCCGCCGTGAGCTTCTTGAGAAGGGAGTTATTGAGGTGATGCGTCCCCGCTTAACCCGAAGAGTTCAGAACGGTTTTTCCATTGGCTCAACCCAAATAGGAAGCTGGGATCTAAACGGGTCTGTTATTCGCCAGACCGACCCCTCCGAGTTTTTTGCAAAACTGGAATTGCCTCTCACCCAGGACAATAGGCCCACCCTTTATACATTCGATGCCCGTTCCCGGCAGGCAGGATGGGTGGGATTCGGTGTGCACATATTCGCCTCGGGAGTTGAGAAACGAGGATACGGTTACGGGGAAAGCCTTCTTCTTTGGTTTACCCGGGACCGGGATACATATGGGAATGATCAGAGTTACATGGAACTATACCGCTCCAGCGATGACATTAATATGGCCCGGGTTCTTTCTGCGGCCATTCCCGAATCGCTGAATGAATGGCTTGAGGTGGAGCTGTTGTATCAGCCTGGAGACGAGTATATTACCGTCGCGGTAAACGGTGAAGAAAAGCTCCGGTATAAAACCTGGTTCGGTATTGAATCGGGGGTGGATATGTCGTTGCGAACTCTGAATGCCGGTGAATTCCGAAACCTCCAGGTGCTGAGCACAGACGAGTAATTTTGCGGCCGAATTAATCTATAGCCCGGGTGATGAGCAGAGATAGGCGGCTCAGCCCGGGTTTTTTCCTTTGTAGCGGAGCATAAAAAAGGTGATGTCATCATGAAGGGCTGTCTGTTTCCGGAAGGCATGAAATTCTTCCAGCAGCCGTACACGCACAGTCTTCAGATTTTTCTGCTGATGGGCTACAAGGAAATCCTTTAGCCGTTTCAGTCCGAACTCTTCACCCCTGGCGTTTTCCTGCTCCACAATGCCGTCTGTGATGAGGATAAGAAGATCGCCCGGCTTGAGGCTGTAGTGAAACACCTCTGGAGAAATAGTTTCCATCACTCCAATAGGATAGTTCTTGTCGTGGCTCTTGATTTTTAAAAGTTTTCCATCTCTGAGGATAAATGAGAAACCGTGGCCCATATCTGCGATATTGATGCTTCCGTTCTCCAGATTTAGATCGAAAAACACCCCGGTAACATATTTTTCCAATTCAAATGTGGTAATGAAAAAGTCATTCAAAGTTCGAACCAGGGAGGCTATTCCCCGGCGGTTGTCAAATGCCTTGATGGTTCCCCAGAGTGCTGAGGTAATGAGAGCTGCGGATACACCTTTTCCGGAGACATCACAGAGGGAAAACAGCCATCTGTTCGGAGCAAAATTCTTCGAAGTATAAAAATCCCCTCCCACACCCTTCGCCATGGTAGATGAAGCGGCCATTTCAAAGACGGGTTCATTCAGGTAGGAAAATTCCTTCACAACCCGGTTCTGGATGGCCCGGGCCAGAGAAATATCCTGCTGGGTCATGTCTGAGAGATAAATAAGCAGGTCCTGGGAAGAAAACACGCCGGCGAATTCGCCGCGACCCGTTTTTAGGGGGAAGTAGTGCACTTCACCCCGGTGGTCGAATTGACTCATCCGCTCGGATACGGAGAAAATATTCGTATCGTAGTAGATTGCTTCTTCATTTGAGGTGACACGATCAACCTGTTCCCGGCGCATAACATCCCGGCCGAATGGCCGGCTGAGAAGGTCGAACAGATCTCTACGGTTGATCAAGCCGATGACATTCCCCTGGGCTTCTACCACCCCTACGGCCTGAACATCCTGTTCATCGCTCAGATCGTCTGCAAGATCCAGGAGGTTTGCATCGGCGTTAACATACCACCGGCTTGAGACAAGCTTGATAATGGATTCACCGGGATCTTTCAGCTCCCTGGCCAGCTTCATGACCTTTTTGTTTTCCGTATTGAAGACTTCCTGTTCTTCCTGCAGATCATCATTGAGTTCATTCAGCAGGCTGTCAAGTTCAACATCGTGTTCGGTGCTCATGACGGGTTCCTTCTATTCTGCCCTGTGGATGAGATGGGCGTACAGGCAGTGGTACTCTTTATAAAATAGCAGCAGGGGGATTATTCTTCCAGATTTAAATGCTTTCGGGGGAAAATTTTCTGAGCAGCCACCTTGTTTCGCTTCTCGCTGAATACATAGCCGCCGTTCCAGTATTCCACCGCTGCAAATAGGGCATTTCCCCCGTCTGTTTCGTCACTGGTAATTCCCCTGTATGAAACATAGCGGGCTAACTCGGAGAAATCATCCTTCTGTACACACTCCATCCGTTTTTGGTTGAAATCATTCCACTCTTCAATATTCTTAAATCCCGGCCCCTCGTCCTCGACAATTATGCGGGCTTCTTCCCGGGAAAATTTATACCAGACTTTCACAATCTTGGATGGGTCGCTCTTGTTTCCGTGTTTAACGGCATTTTTTATCACTTCGCTGATCTGCTGTTCCAGAAGGTTCAGTTCTTTAATCTCCATAGGTGCTTTTTGTACAATTAGCAGGGTGAAGTATCGTATTTGCCGGAAATCGCTGGGGAATTCTTTGTAGAACATATCGCTTGTATCGAAAAGCGGACTGTTTCCGTTAATTTGGATCTGCTTCACTGTGTCGTCCATTGTTCCTCCTTTCTCAACTGTTGACCCGTTCAATTGCGGCCTCGATGGTTTCCTCCATGGGGAAATAGCCGGTGAGACGGGTGAGTTCCATCACTTTTCTTGCGGTGCTGTGTACGTTGGCGAGACAAAACTTGATCTCTTTCTGTTGAACGGTTGAATATATGTTGATCAGGGTACCCACTCCGCTGGAGTCGAGGTAGTGAACACCATCCAGATTCACAATAATGCGGGAAACATTCTTATCGACCATCTTCATAAACAGATCCATCAGTTTGGATGTGTTGTATAAATCCAGTTCGCCGATGACATCTATAACATAGATGTCCTGAAGTTTCCGTAGTTTCAGTTCCATCAAAATCCTCCAGAGTTTATCGTATCTTTACAGCCATAATACTTCTATCGTCATCCTGTGCCGCCTTGCCCTGAAATCCATTGAGCTCTTCCACCAGATTGTCGCACAGGCCCTGAGCATCCAGATGGTTATTTGCCAGCAGACTTCTCCCAAGGTTTTTATACCCGAATTGTACTCCCTGAGGATTGCGGGTTTCAATAACCCCATCGGTGTAGAGTAACAGTATATCGCCGGATTCCACATGAATCTTCCGGGTTTTGTATTGGGTTCGAGGATCAATACCGATGGGAGGATCGCTGCTTTCCAAACGCTCGATGCTTCCGGCTTCCAGGCGATACACAAAGATTGGCTGGTGTGCTGCTCCGGCATACTCCAGAACGGATTTTTCCGGATTGTAGCTGAGGTAAATCATATTTGCGAAGCGATCCAGCCGAATCCGGCGGGTGACAGCACGGTTGATCCAGCTGAGAATACTGCCCGCATTCCTCCCCGAACCGCCGATTAAATGAAAGGTAGCCCGGATCATGGTCATCACCATGGACGATGCCATACCTCTCCCGGCAATATCGCAGAGGATCATGGAAGGATTCTGACCATCACCGGAAATTACATCAAGGTAGTCGCTGTGCACTCCTGCTGCGGGTTCAAGTTTGCCCACTACTTGAATAGTTTTATCTCCCCGAAATTTCCGGGGAATGAGCATGTTTTGAATTTCACCGGAAATTTCAGATTCGCTGTGAATCCGTCGACGCTCGTGTCCCTCCAAAAACATCTGAATGTTCTGGATAGTGATGCTGGAAAACTGAATAAACGAGTCAAGATGCTGAAGATCCAGTGGCGTAAAGCCGCCGGGATGAATGGGCCGGGCAATCACCATCAATCCGTACACCTTTCGGGAAAGAACCAGCGGTGCAAAAATCCGATCTCCGGATGAATTGCTGCGCTGGGTACGGGAAACCCCGGATTGGAGGACCTCGGCTACGATACCCGCAGGAATTTTATAATGCTCCTGGGTGCCGTGCTCGTCTTCTTGAACCCGAACCGGTCGGACCCCCTCCAGTTCTGGGGTCAGCGGGTTATCCCCTTCACTGGCTTCAATTTTCATCAGCTTTTCGCCCGCATCTTCAACCAACAGAAGTACTCCGCTTTCTGCTCTTGCGCTTCGAACCGCAGCGGAAAGAATCTGAGTGTTAATTTCCCGGGCCTGAAGGTCACTGATCATCATATTACCCAGGTTTCGGATAATGGAAAAAATCATCTCCAGATTTTCCTTTAACTGATACTGGGTGAACCGGTTTTCATCTTCCAGCGATCTGTGTGTTGTAAACAGCAAAGCAAATGGAAGAATGGGGAGGGCCGCCGGCAGCAGCTCCCGGAGCATGGGATCCTCCCAACCCCAAAAAAGCGTGGGAAGCCAGAGAATGGGCGGAGCAATGAGCAAAAGCAGGCGGCTTCGGGAAATAACCGGAGCAATGGTCTCCCTGCTTAGTGCTCCAAGTAACAGGATACCTGCCAGAACGGCCCATAACAGCAGGAGGATAATGCTGCTACCGGTTGAAATGCTGCCGGAAACAAAGTCTGCAAGGTTCAAGACGAGCATACCTGTCATGCCGGCAATCACAAGCAGCCACAGAATAGCCCGGGGTGCCTGCCTGGTGTATTCCCGTGCCCAAAAAATGACTCCGGCCATTACTCCCAGACCAATGAAGGGGAGTATTCGCTCCGGAGACGGACTTAGACCGCGAATGAAAACCCCAACAATGAGTACCGCTGCAGCTCCGGTAAGTGTGAGATCTTTTTTGCCTGCTTTCCGGTGAATTCTTAGAGAATAAATCAGAAGGATGACAGAAAGGGTCAGTTCGGCGAAAAATCCTGGATTTTGAATAAGTTCTTTCATATATTACCACACAAGCTTTTGGATACATGGATTCAAAGAGCTGATATATGAGGACATTTCATAACAGCGGTTTGAAAGCTTCGTAGTACGGGGTCGAAATGGCCTCATCTGCAAAACATAAACTGTGGATGTTAAAAAACCATGAGTTACGGCGGGTGAGTTCTGGAACTTTTTTGTGTACTGTGCTAATTTCGTCCGCTGATACGGCATACGGTATTTCATATTGCCGCTGCCGATGGTGGAGTATGCTTGTAACTATCTGTTTTATTGATATTTACTTACTCCAATGTATTTAAAAAACAAACAGCAGGAGGACGGTATTAATCGGATAATTTTCCTAATACTGGGCGCCCTCACATTAAGCGGAAGCGGACTCTATTTTAATCCACGGAGAGCGGAAACGGGCTCAACCGTTCTTGAACACCGTATGAACCGCAAAAGCAGAAAGGTCGCCTTCTTTATACCTGAAAAATCGGAACTCTACGGTATTGGGGGGCAGCCTGATCTGCCCTCTCTGGATGTGTTTTTCTACTCAGATGCACCGGCAATCCATTTCTATAGGAATCCCCAGACCAGGGGAGCGGTAAAGGACTTTTTTGTAAGCCTTGCCGGATCGGAACAGGTTGCGTTGTCCGCCATGTATTACGCAGATAAACACAACCTGCCTTTTACCCTGGTTTTTTCTCTCATGCATACCGAGAGCCGGTTTTTGCCCGATGCGGTGAATCAGAATGCCACATCCATTGACCGGGGGGTATTTCAGCTGAATAATCTGGCGTTTCCCCATCTGAACGAGCACGACTTTTTCGATCCGGATTTGAACGCCAGCTACGGTGTTTCCCACCTGGAATGGTGTCTCTCCGTATCCTCAAGTCTGGATGAGGCGTTGGCAATTTATAATGCGGGCTACGGAAAAGTGAAGCGTGGCGATATACCCGCCAGCACTGTTCGCTATATTGCGAAAATTCATGAGTATCGCCGCTCCCTGGAAGAGGAATTCTACCGCTATCTGGTTGCTGAAATTCCTCACCGGGTGCTGAACCTGGCAGCGGTTCCCGCAGCATCCCACACACCCTGATCCCGGGCGGGATATACCGGGCTGCGTAAGCCCCTTTCGCTGGCGGCGGCCGGCCCGGGTGTGCTATTCTTCCCCCATGGTTATAATTCTCCATCAGCACATTCATGACGATGACAAGTCCAGGCTTCGAAGCTACCTTCAGGACCATGGATACCGGGTCAAAGAAATAATCGGCGAAGAGGAGACTATCTTCGGAGCCGTGGGTCCGGCTGTGCTGGATATCCGTGATGTGGAGGTCCAGCCCGGAGTGCAGCGGGTCATCCCCATCTCCAAGCCCTATAAATTAGCATCCCGGGAGTTGAAGCAGCAGGACACTGTTGTGAACATCGGTTCGGTACGCATCGGCGGCGGCAGGATTGCCCTCATTGCAGGGCCCTGCTCGGTGGAAAGCCGGGAGCAGATCATGGACTGCGCCAGGAGGGTTAAAGATGCCGGCGCGGTGATGCTCCGGGGCGGAGCATATAAACCCCGGACTTCACCCTACAGTTTCCAGGGGCTGGGGGCGGAAGGACTGAAGTATCTCAGAGAGGCGGGGGACGGGTACGGGCTGCCTGTGGTGTCCGAGATTGTTTCCCCTCAACATGTTGATGAGATGAAAGCCCTGGTGGACATGTTCCAGATCGGCGCCCGTAACATGCAAAACTTTGAATTGCTCAAGGCGGTGGGGCAGACCGGTATGCCCGTGCTGCTGAAACGGGGGTTGTCCGCCCGGATTGAAGAGTGGCTCATGGCCGCCGAGTACGTAATGGCCCACGGCAGCGATAACGTGGTGCTCTGTGAACGGGGCATTAGAACCTTTGAAACTTATACCCGAAACAGTCTGGATCTATCCTCAATTCCCGTGGTGAAGAAGCTCAGTCATCTGCCGGTGATTGTGGATCCCAGTCACGCCACGGGCATACGGGAAAATGTGATGCCCATGGCCATGGCCGGGGTGAGTGCCGGCGCCGACGGCCTGATGGTGGAAGTGCATCCCGACCCCGACCACGCCAAGTCCGATGGCGCCCAAAGCCTTTACCCCGAACAGTTCGAGAAGCTGGCCCGGGATATCGAAGCCCTCTGCCCGGTGCTCCACCGGGAACTGGAGCGAATACCTTTACAGAGCTATGAAATTCTCACCGGTACATCGCCCGGCAGCGGTTCGGTGAACCGGGGTGCCCTGAACCGGGGAACTTCGAGAGCCTCGGCAGCTGCAAATGGAGCCGCCGCCGTCCCCGTGGACGGACAGCGCAGCGGCTCGGGAACGGATGCTGCGCCCCATTCTCCCGGGTCCCGGGCAAAGGGCGAAAATCAGGCCGGGGGCAAAAATCAGGCCGGAGGTACTGAAGAACACTTCCCGGCCATCCCCATTGCCTTCCAGGGAGAGGCGGGGGCGTACAGCGAAATGGCCCTGTACCGCTACTTTTCTCCCCGACTCCCTGCACTCCGGAGCATTCCCTGTCCGGATTTTAAGACCGCCTTTTCGCAAGTGCTGGGAGGGGAGGCCGCCTATGCAATTCTTCCCATTGAGAATTCTCTCACCGGGTCTATCCATGAGAACTACGATCTGCTCCTCCAGTTTCCCGACATTGTGATCAGTGGTGAAATTAAAATTCGGATACAGCACAGTCTCATGGGGCTTCCTGGAGCGAAGCCTGAAGAACTTGACGCCGTATACTCCCACCCCCAGGGGCTTGCCCAGTGCAGCCGCTTTCTGGACGGTCTGCCGGACTGTGAGCGCCGGCCCTTCTACGACACAGCGGGGGCCGTGGCCTTTGTGGCCCGGGAGCAAAACCCCCGCTTCGGAGCCATTGCCAATGCGGCGGCTGCCGGGGTGTACGGTCTGGAAGTGCTCAAAGAGGGCATAGAAACCAACCCCAATAACTACACCCGTTTCGTGGTGATTCAGCGGGAGGACCGGGCCGGGACAGCTCCTGCTCAAAAAGCCTCGCTGGTGTTTAGTACGCCGGACCGCCCGGGCGCTCTGCTCAGCTGCATGGAGCGTCTCAGCAGCCGTAAACTCAACCTCACCAAGCTGGAGTCCCGGCCAATTCATGGCAAGCCCTGGGAGTACATGTTCTATTTGGATGTGGACATCGATGGAAAAGAGGACGATTTTCATAAGGCTCTGGAAGACATTTCCGAGTATTCGGATGACATTCGGGTGCTGGGAGTGTACGGGCGGGGGTAAAAAAGCTCCGCTACAGTAGGCTGTCGCACACTAAAGATGAAATAGATCGGTTCATACAAAAAGGCCCGGCGAATGCCGGGCCTTTTTGGTTTTACGATGTTTCTTCTATGGAAACACGTTTAAACTTAGTAGCTGAATGTAAGGCTCATGCCAAGGTTGCTGAGAATATAGTTGGCATTGAGTCCGTCATTTCCGCCGCTGGTTCCACCGCCGAAAATGTCCATATTAAGTGCATTCATTACGCTCTGACCGAAGAGATCAACGGTAAGATTTTCAATGGGTTTCCAGCGAAGCATGAAGTTCATGGAACCTCTCCATGTAGTATTGCCGCGTTCCACTGAACTGGTGCTTGTGGTATTGGAAGCAGCAGTTTCTGTTGGTTCAAGAATGGTGGTTCCAGCACTGTCTACGATGGTAGTTTCAGTAACAGTTGTACTTGCAGCTGTTTCTGTGTACGTGCGTGTAAAACTGCTGGTGAGATTGTAACCGCCGATAATGGAGAATTTATCGGGCACTACTTGCAGATTTACTGAAACAGGAATAACAAAGGTGTGTACTGTTGTGTTGTCCTTATTTTTCCCATCATAGGTGGTGGTTGTTACTTCTGTGATTTCTCCAACAACGTCTCCTCCACCGAGGCCGATATCTGCTGCAGTATCAACTGCGGTTGCATCGGGAAGAGCCGCGTTTGCATCAACCGCCTCTGCTACCACCCGGTCAACGCTGTTTTCTTGGGTAGTTGAGGAAAGGGTGATTTCGGGGTTGTAGAACAGTCCTGAGGAAACGGTAAGAATGTTGGCTTCGTCACTGGCCTCCAGAACTCCGCCCAGCTCAAATGCCATTCCGGTTACAGTGGTAGATTGGGGAGCGGTAACGGTCTGAGTGTAGCTGAAAGTAGAATTATCAGCTGCTCCGTCAGCCTGGCTCAACGAAATACTCAGATTACCCGCATTATTGCTGTTTGAGATGGTCTGGCCGAACTCAAATGAAGCACGGGTTCGTGCGGTGAGAATATCGGACAATCCGATCTTCGGGTCCACCCGGCCCTGAATGCCGTAGTCGAAGGTGCCGTTCTCTGCGTTCTCAATGTCTGTTGCCAGAACTCCTGCAGTTTGAATCGCACGTGCAGCTGCCATGTCCGCATTACCGGTCTCTCCGGCAGTCAATAGATGATCTGCGGCCTCAAGTGTACCCTGATCCAGATCGGTTACACCTGTGGTGTAGGTCAGTGTAGATTCATCATCTTCAACACCTCCACCGACACCTCCGGCAACGTAGTTGTCAGTAATGGAAACGGTTTGGGGAATGTTGCCCAGAAGTCCGCCGCTCTGTGTGCCGATAGAAAGGCTTGCGGTAATCGGCATTGAGATCTCTCCCAGGGAGAAAGGAAGTTGTCCGGTAAGCATCAGGTCGTTATCAGCGGAGCTGACCCCGGCCTTGGCTTTGCCCTCTTCGTCGAAACCGAATACCATGGTTTTTGAGGAAGTTTGATTGGTAGCGGTATAAACAGGATCGGGGTCTGCGCCTTCTTCAAAAGAATATGTATAGCTTCCGCCCACTTTCCGGGTCTGATTATTGCTGTTGAAGTAGAGAGACGCTCCCATGAAGCCTAAATCTATACCCGCACCGATCCGATAGCTGTCATCCAAAACATAATCTGTGTAAGAAAATGTTTCTGTAGTTGTACTATCTTCCTGGTCATCGACGTCTGCATCCAGAACAATCACCTGTTCGCTGTCATATGTCATTGCGGGAGTTGTGGGCCACCCGGTCAGACCTCCAGTGGTGAATTTCTCAAATCCTCCTACAACACCTGACTGCATGCCGAGAATGGGCATGAGGTAACCGAGCTGAAAGGCAACGTTACCGGTAGTGGTGCTGCCATTGTCGTAGAGCCCGATAAGGTTATTGGTGCTGAAAGGATTGATGGATGCAACAGGGTCGTTAATTCCCGTACCTTCATTTGCCCGTGCCCATGATTCATAGTTCCCGTACGCAGTATAAAAGGTGACTCCCTCGAAATTGGAGAGTTCGGCGGGAGAAGTGAGAACCACGTCTACTGCATCATACTGCAGACCATTGGTCACTGCCCGGAGCATGGAACCTGGAATATTCCAGTTGGTTCCGTCGTAAGGATTAAACCAGGTGGTTTCCTGTGCGAATAATCCCATGCCGGCTACAGCCGTTATGAGAATAAGGAATAGCAACTTCTTCATTAATGTCTCCTTTGGAAGGCTCGATTGCGCACCTGATAATCAAAGGCATCTAAACTGTAGCCGAAGATCAGGATCGCAGAGTCATCCACCAAAAATAGTAATTAATATCAGTATATATCGGAAGGGGGAGAATTCAAGCCATCAAGACTGCAAAAGCCGCAAATATGTGGAAAACGTCGTCGCTCACCCCAGACCCAGCTTTTTCAGCTGGTCACGTTCTTCTTTCCGGGCAACATACTCATGCTTCTTCTGGCTGGCGTTGTGAAGGTTGCCTTTTACCGCTGCAACCTCATTTTTTACCCCCCGGATTTTGTCCCGTTCGTAACGGCTTACTTCGGTTTTGAAGAAGGTGTCCAGGGCGTCAAGGGTTTTATTGATTTCAGATACATCCCGGGTGGCCCGGTCCAGATAGGAGAATACTTGGTCTTCTCCAGCGTTCATCAATTTCTGGAAGAGGGCTGAGCCCTTTGCCAGCAGGCCGTTGAGATTTTTCGTTTTTTTTGCCGCACTGGACATGAAGGAATCGAAATCCAGATTTTTGGTGATGTGGACGGATGTTGCCGGATCGATCACCTCTATTTCGTAAATGGTCCGCTCCTCTTTTCCACTGGTGAGCTGAATAACCCAGAGCTTGAATTTTTCCATGAAGGTTCGGGGGCGGTTCTCGATCACCAGGGAGTTGCTGCGCATTTTATCCAGGGCGGTATCTATGTGCCGGGTGGAGTTTGCCAGAATACGGAGGGCGTCGATAATTAGAGGTTTCAGGTTGGTATTGGCACTGGAGTCGGAGGATTGTTTTTTCTGAACCTCAACCTTTTTTAACACTGCCTGCTGCTTGGTATCGGAATTTTCTCCGAAGCTTTCATCATGTATTTCTTCTATGAGTTCGGGATAGAACGGAAGCGGGCCCTTTTGCCGTTGAAATTCTTTTTTCAACTCTTTGAGGAAGATTTCCCTGGGAACCGAGTTTCCCAGGTCGAGGTTTGCCATGATCTTTTCCCGAACCTGGAGCTTATATTCTTCCCTTTTAAACTGAGACAATTCTTTGAGCTGTTTCTCAAGCTTTTTGTGGATTTCCGACAGCTGGTTCAGACTCGATTGAATTGCTCCGGCAGATAGCTGGTCTGATCCTTTCTTAATCTTATCTATAATACCTGCCAAAGCTCTGGTGGTGTTTTTGGTGGAATTGGTGGAGAAGTCGGCGAAGCGGATGAAATTTAACAGACTGTGAAGTTTCTTGATCTGTTTAAGATCTATGGCATCGAGGGTAAAAGAACTGTAGTTATTGAGAAAATCCAGAACCGAGAGATATTCTGAAAGACGGATACTCAGCTCATCATCTTTGTAGCTGTCTCCGAACGGAGCGTCTTTTGGGGGCGTAATATCACTTACGTGATGCTCTTTTTTATACGGGTCTTCCCTGAGAAGGCCCTTTCTGAGAAGGAGGGAATAAACAGAGTCCACGTTGGTCTGATAACTTCGCCAATTTTCCTTCATTTCCGAGATGAGCTGTTGTGAAAGCTGAGCCGCCCGGGCCTGAATGCCTTCCCTGAGCTTCAGCTGAAAATTTTGTGTATCTGCCATAGTACTAGTAAGTATACCGGAATTCGGAGAAAATGAAATCCCGGAGGGGAAATATCCGGTTAATGAGACATAATGAGGAAAAAATTTCGTTACATTCATGCCTATGCCGGCATACTATTGCTGTTTCTGGGTGGGGTCATATTGAATTCCTGCGGTCTCCCGTCCATTCCTCCATTGCCTTATGCTGATGAAATCCTTCCGAGTCATCTTCGGGGTCTGGAAGAAATTGAGATCCGGATGGGACGAACAGAGGCGGGGATGGCCCTGTACCACCTTGAATGGCTGGGCGAACCCCTGCAGCCGGTGGCCTGGACGTCCTGGAGCGGCTTCTCCCTGGCAGGAGAATCGGCGCCGGGCGTGGGGCTGCTTTTTGCCCGCTTCGACCCGGTTCCTGCGGATCTGAATTTCCGCCTCATCTGCGAAACCGCGGCTTCCTGCGCCCACCCCTGGGCACTGGACCTTCAATGGCTGGAAGACGGCCTGCTCACCGGCGAACTAATGCAGCCTGATGAATATCTGGGACCCGGGAGGAGGGTGCACTACGATTTCGGATCAACACACTGGTACAGCAGCTATACGGCAGACGAACTCTGCTACAGCGGCCCGATGATACTTGAAATGATTCCCGGGCATCCTGTGTGCTTCATTGCCCCCGAGCAGCGTCTGATGAAAATCATTGTGGCGGGAGAAGAGGGGGAACTTGTGGATCTGGATATACACCTGCCCCGCAGGGAGTGAAAACGGGGAATGAAAACAGTGAATGAAAAAAGGAACTGAAAAAAGGTCCCCCGGGGCAGGTTTGAAGGGAAAGGGTGCGCGCCGATGTCCGACGGCACCCTGCATGTGTTCTGTCAATTGGCTACGATATTTACCAGCTTGTCGGGAACCACAATCACTTTCCGGATGGTTTTTCCATCGGTGAGTTCCCGAATCCTGTCATTTTCCAGGGCAAGTTTTTCCAGCTCATCCTTGGGGCGGCCGGCGGAAACTTCCAGTTTTGCCCGAACCTTTCCGTTAACCTGAACCACCAGGGTGATCTCATCATCTTTGGTGAGAGCCTCGTCGAAAACCGGCCAGTCCTGGAGGGCAATGCTTTCTGTTTCGCCGGTCCTTGACCATAATTCCTCGGCCAGATGGGGTGCGTAGGGCCCAAGGAGAAGGATGAAACTTTTCCAGATATCCAGGTTGATGCTTTCCTGCTTGTAGGCTTCGTTTATAAAGATCATCATCTGGCTGATAGCAGTATTGAAGCTCAGGCTGGAAGTATCCTCTCCCACTTTTTTGATGGTTTTATGGAGCACTTTTTCCAGCTCCCCAGAGGGGGGATTTGAATTGATTTCTTTGTGGGCGGTTCGCCATATCTTGTCCAGGAAGCGGTGAATACCAATAAGCCCCTGTGTGGACCAGGGCTTGGACTGCTCAAGGGGGCCCATGAACATCTCGTAGAGCCGCATGGAGTCCGCACCGTATTCCCGAATAATATCGTCGGGATTGATCACATTTTTCAGGCTCTTGGACATCTTGGCGACCACCTGGGTAACCTCTTTTCCAGTGTCCTTCTCGATGAACTCACCCTGTTTCACTTCCTCCACTTCATCGGTGGGCACCAGGGAGGAATCGTCCCGCTGGTAGGCGTAGGAGGTGATCATGCCTTGATTCACCAGTCGCTGAAAGGGCTCTTTGGTGTTCACCACGCCGATATCGTAGAGCACCTTGTGCCAGAAGCGGGCATAAAGAAGATGAAGTACTGCGTGTTCCGTCCCCCCCACATAGAGGTCCACGGGCATCCAGTATTCGATTTTTTCTTTTGATGCCAGTTCTTTGTGGTTATGGGGGTCGATGTAGCGCAGGTAATACCAGCAGCTGCCAGCCCATTGGGGCATGGTATTGGTCTCACGCTGTCCCTGTTCGTCGGGTTTCCCGGGCACGGTGGTGTTCACCCAGTCGGAAACATTGGCCAGAGGGCTTTCGCCGGTTCCCGAGGGCTTGTAGCTTTCCACTTCCGGAAGGGTGAGGGGAAGGTCGCTGGCGGGAATCGGGGTGAACTCTCCGTTCTGATCCTGGACCAGGGGAATGGGTTCGCCCCAGTAACGCTGGCGGCTGAAGATCCAGTCCCTGAGCTTGTAGTTCACAGCCCGTTTGCCGGTTCCCTGTTTTTCCAGCCAGTCAATAATCTTGGACTTTGCTTCGTCGGTGGGAAGGCCGGTGATGAGTCCCGAGTTCACTGAAATTCCTTTTTCCGGGTACACCTGTTCCATGTCCCGGTGGTAGTCTTTCAGCTCTTCTTTATTTTTGTCCTGCACTTCGTCTTCGGGGGCCACAACCCGGATAACGGGGAGTTCGAACTTTCTGGCAAATTCCCAGTCCCGTTCATCGTGGCCGGGAACCGCCATAATGGCTCCGGTTCCATAGCTGATAAGAATATAGTCGGAGATCCAGATGGGAATTCGCTCATTGTCTACCGGATTAATGGCATATGCCCCGGTGAAGACCCCGGTTTTATCCTTCGCCAGGTCGGTGCGTTCAAGGTCGCTCTTCAGTGCGGCGTTCCGGATATACTCTTCCACCGCCGGGCGCTGCTGAGCTGTGGTAATTTCATGGACGAATTGATGCTCGGGAGCCAGTACCATGTAGGTGGCACCAAAAAGGGTGTCCGGCCGGGTGGTGTAGACTTCCAGATGATCTGCATGTCCGTCAATTTCGAAGCGGACGTTGGCACCTTCGGATTTCCCGATCCAGTTTCGCTGCATGGTTTTCAAGGATTCGGGCCAGTCCAGCTCTTCCAGATCTTCCAGCAGCCGGTCGGCGTATTTGGTAATTTTCAACATCCATTGGCGCAGGGGTTTACGCTCCACCGGATGCATGCCCCGTTCGGAGCGGGGACCGTCGGCGGTGGTGATTACCTCTTCATTGGCCAGTACGGTTCCAAGCTTTTCACAGTACCACACAGGAATCTCGGCCACATAGGCCAGGTCCTTCTCCCAGAGTTTGAGGAAAATCCATTGGGTCCATTTATAGTATTCGGGACTGTGGGTGGAAATTTCCCGGTCCCAGTCATAACCGAAGCCCAGCTGCTTCAGCTGGCGCCGGAAGGTTTCTATGTTGGCTTCGGTGGTGATCCGGGGATGGGTGCCGGTCTGCATGGCATAGGTTTCCGCGGGCAGGCCGAAACTGTCGAAGCCCATGGGGTGCAGGACATTGTGACCTGTCATCCGAAGAAACCGGGAGTAGATGTCGGTTGCAGTATATCCTTCGGGATGTCCCACATGGAGGCCCGATCCAGAGGGGTAGGGGAACATGTCCAGAACATATTTCCGTTTTTCCGGGGGATACGAGGGGTCTTCCTCTACACGGTAGGTTTGATGCTCTTCCCAATAGGACTGCCACTTTTTTTCAATTTCGCTGAATGGATACTTTTTCACGCTGAGATCCTTCGTACATGGGGCACTTTCAGCATGGTGGATGGCTGAAAGATCCGTACATGGATGAAATTTACTGAGATTTGGAAGGGCCATAGTAGCCTATGCATTTAAAAAATAAAACCCCCGGGTAAGGAGGTGAAACCCGGGGGCTGGAGTATCTATCATGGACAGAAGTGCCTAAGAATCACTCCGAAAAGATGAAAGATACAAAAGATTGTGTACAGCTTGCTGAGAACGTAAACACAATTTTTACATGAAGAAGTCCCTGTTATCAGGGAATCCGCAATATACAGCACAGATGTTAACCTGTCAAGGGAAATGGGCTTAAATTTCTACTCTCTATGACTTTAGCGTGATTTTTCCCGATTCCTGATCATGTTCCTGATCCCAGGAGCAATCGGGGCCGGGGGCGAAGGAGAAGGAGAAGGAGATGTTGAGTCAGCCGGATTCGTGCACATCCTCTTCCTGAATCATCGGTAAATACCGCATATACTGGACTTGCTTGCTGCTCATGGATTGAATAACAAATGTGCCGATTCGGGTATCTATTTTTTGGCCGTTCACTGGCAGTCCGGCAAGCTGTTCCAGCACATAACCGCTTACGGTTTCGGAGTTTCTGTCGTGGGGAATTTCCGTCCCGATAACGTCTTCCAGGACGTGTATGGGGGTATCTCCCTGGATGCGGTACCAGCCTTCTTTGCTGCTCTTTAAAATCTTCGCCCCGTCGGGTTCTTCATCTTCGTCATAGAGTTCGCCGATGATTTCCTCCACCAGGTCCTCCATGGTTACGATCCCTGCCAGGCCTCCGTACTCATCCAGAACCACGGCAAGATTAAGAACCTCTTCTTTCAATCTGCGGAAGACTTTGTGGATTCTCCAGGTTTCGGGGATGAACACCGGCTCAATAATGACGTCCGCCAATATTCCGTCAATATCGCCTTTCGCAGATAAGCGGATCAAATCCTTCTCCAGCACCACCCCCACGATGTTCTCTTCGTGGTCTTCATACACGGGTATCCGGCTGAAACCCTTTTCGGCAATACGGGGCAGGGCTTCCCGGATCGAGAGCCCCTGTTCCAGGCTGAACACATTTTTCCTATGGGTCATAATGGAGTGAACCGTAACATCTGAAAAGCGGAAGACCGACTTCACCATTCGGGATTTATAGTTTTCAAGGATTCCGATGGTTTCCGCATGCTTCACCATGTGCAGAATATTGTCCAGGGTGAAGTGGCTGCGCTTCTCCATGCTGCCGAAGCGGCTGAGTATCCGGGAGAATCCGTTGATAAACCAGATAACCGGCATGAAAAGCACCGAGAGCACCCTGATTACATCTGCGGTGTAGACGCAGATGAGCTCATTGTTCCGGATGGCGAACTGCTTGGGCAGTACTTCCCCGAAAATGAGGATCAACATGGTGAGTACACCGGTTGTTACCCCCAGGGCCGTGCTGCCGAACAGCCGGATTGTGAGTTCCGATGATATTACCGAGATTGCGATATTGACGAGGTTATTCCCTATGAGAATGGTAGTAAGGAGTTTATCGGGATGGAGGTGAAGGTTTTCCACAGTCTTTCCCCGCCGGGTATAGCGTTTTTTCAGTCCCTGTATCTGCATTACCGTTAAACTGGTAAATGCGGTTTCACTTGAGCTGAAAAATCCCGACAGGAAAAGCAGAACTAATAATCCTATGAGGCTGGCGATCATCTGCCAGCCTCCGGACTCGATTCAGATTCGTTATTCAACGTCCAGGACATCCTTCATCGCCTTGAGCAGGGTGTCCTTGGGAAGCGCACCCGCCGCCATCTGGGGTTTATCGTCCACGGGAATGAACAGAAGTGAAGGAATACTCTGGATTCCGAATGCAGCGGAGAGTTCCTGTTCTTCGTCGGTGTTCACCTTGTATACGTGGAGCTTTCCCTCGTATTCATTGGAAATTTCTTCCAATACCGGGGCTACCATTTTACAGGGACCGCACCAGTCTGCCCAGAAGTCAATGATAGCAGGGATATCACCTTCATATTTCCATTCTTTATTGTCTTCGTAGTTAAAGACCTTCTGAAGAAATGTTTCTTTGGTTAATTGCTCTGTCATAATTTCATCCTTATATAGAGATTGTTATATATATAGAACATAACAATTCGCTGGGGAAAAGTAAAGCTAGTTTTGCCCTTCAGACCCAATACTATCGAATTTTATCTGAATATTCACGCCCTCAGAGAGAAAATTCCCGAAAATACCTTCCAGAGAGGCTTTTGAGCGGTCCCGTAGCTCATGGATCCGGGGCATCCGGCGGATATTTGCCTGTACAAAACCGGCAATCTCCTTCCAGTTCTCCTGATCCAGGCTGATATCCGGGTAGGGATAGTTGCTGCTGGTACTGTCCTCAATGCGGATATTCAGAATTTGAGGATCCGGAAGAGTAATAAGCCAGCTGTCCGGGGTTTCCGCACCGATGGGTATGGGCCGTATGTCCGGCGGGTTGCTGCTGAAATCGAAACCGATTTCTAGAATTGCGGTAATTACAAGAAAATCCCGCCTGCCGCCCATGGGGTCAAGGCCCGCATCCCGGGCAATGGTATAGGCGTCGAAATAGAGCAGCTGCTCGGGACTGAGGACAGTGCGGTAGTCGGTTTCCACTGAACCGGGAACGGTGGTTTCCCGTAGAGTGTCGAAAATTCCGGACAGCGACAGGTCATCGGAAAAATAATCATGGGGAAAAACGGTCTTGTAGATATATTCCACGGTCTGAACTTTGCTGAGCTCCCGCATTTGCTCCAGCACCCCCTGATGCCCCGTTGTCCGCTGCCGCTGCAGGGGAGCCAGGGCTGCCAAATTGATGTAGGGTCCGCCGAATACCGGGGTGAAGAGGGCTGCCAGTCCCGCAGCCAATAGGGAGATGATCAGGAGCCAGAAGAATATTTTCCGCCCCAGCGATGAGAGAATGCGCCGGAATACCCCCGGTTTGCGGGGATGAGTTTTTTCGGGTTTCGTATGCCGTTTGGCGGATCTGTTCGATGATGGAACAGATTTTTCATCCTTCATTCATTCTCTCCGTCATTCTCTCCGTCGTTGGGGGCAGGGCCGGGCGAAGGTTCGCTCCTCTCAAATTGAAGCGGGTCTCTGGTGTGGAAACGGATTTCCAGATTCATCGGCTGGAGCATCTGTCTGATCAGCTCCCGTGCCTTCCGTTCCGCCTGATTGATAATTCCCCGTTCCAGGGCAAACATTTCCAGTTCGCTTTTCACCTGCCCCATGAGGTCCTGTACTTCCAGCCAGCTGATTGAACGTCCCTGTTCCCGGATAAAATATTGATGAATGGTGGATTCATCCACATCGCTGTAGAGAATTTCCCCCGGAGGAAGGTAAATATTGAGCACCCGTCCGGGTGTAAGCGAAACTTCCAGCCTGTCCTGCAGATCCACTCCCGCCCTGACGGAAATATCAACAGAAAATAAAATCCGCCGGTCGTTCAGGGGGATAATGCCGAAAATACTGTTCTGCTCGCCGAAATACACAACCTCCCGATATACGTATTCCGCGGTGTGAAGGGTGAGAACCGAGGTAATGCTCTCTTGTGCCCGGGATTCCATAAGACGGGCCCGTCCGGGAACGCAGGAGGTCAGAAGCGGGGGGATCATGACAAGGAGTAAAAAGAAGAGTACACTTTTCATCTGTATAAACCGGAGTCGGGATATAAAATCCGGCTCGGTTGGGGCCAAAATCGGCATTGGACTCCTTCCCTTGTGAATAGCATTGGTCAATTATAGTATAGCATGGGATGGGGCACAAAGGGTTGCCCCTTCCCGGGGAGAATGGCATGGGTGAAAATGATCTGGGGGTTGAAATGGGAACGGAAACCCGGGGGGATATTATGGGTTCGACTGAAGATAACCCCGACCTGGTTTCCGGACAGGTAGAGCTGATCCGGGAAGTGTTCAAATACGCCAAACGCTTTTCTGCAAAACGCTTCGTGATCCAAATTTCGTCGGCGCTCATAGAGCATCCTCTCTTCCCCTCCCTCATTCAGGATATTGCCACCCTGCACCAGGGCGGAATCCGGATAATTCTGGTTGCCGGAGCAGGGAGACGGATCGATGCGGTGCTCCGCCAGTTCAATATGGAGCCTGAGTTCGCTGACGGATTAAGGATCAGCCGGGAATCCATGCTGCCGCTCATAAAAATGGCCGCCTTCGATACCGCCAACCGCTTAATGAGCGAACTCTCCAGTCATCAGGTAAGCAGCGTTATCGGTAACTGGGTCCGGGCCCGGGCCCTGGGCGTAGTAAATGGCACGGATTTTCACATGACCGGTAGGGTGGAACGGATTAGCGCAGCTCAGATTGAACGGGTGCTCAACGATGACATAATTCCCATTCTTCCCTGTATCGGCTGGAACAATCTGGGTCAGGCATACAATATTTCCAGCCTGGAACTGGCCCGGCATCTGGCCTCAACCCTTAGGGCAGAAAAGCTGTTTTATATAACCAGCGCGTTCCGCCTGAGTGAGAAGAATTTCCGCTTCCGGGAGGAGGGCACGGTCTTAAATAACGGCGCTCTCACCAGAATGACAGTGGCGGGTGCGGGGAGTTTTCTGGAAGATAATGCGGGGCTGCTGGATCCGGTGGCCTCGGAAATAATCGTTCACGCAACCGAAGCGGTAAGCAGCGGGGTTGAACGGGTGCATATCCTTAACGGCAGCAGTGACGGTGCGCTTCTGAAAGAAACCTTCAGCACCAAAGGAAGCGGGGTGATGATACACGCCGATCCCTTCGATGCCATCCGCCCCATGGAAGAGTCTGATGTGAGTCAGGTGCTCCGGCTGATGACCCCGGGAATTGAAGAGGGCCAGCTTCTTCCCCGGGGTAGGGAGCAGCTGCTCGAAGGGCGGAGCGACTACGTGGTGTACGTAACCGACGGCTCGGTGAGAGGCTGCGGTGCGCTCCATGAATTTCCCGGTAAGCTGGGGGAGATCGCCGCCATGGCCGTGGATCCGGGGTATAACCATCTGGGTATCGGACAGAAAATTCTGCGCTACTTAATCCAGCATGCAAAAGAGCAGGGGTTGAACCGGATTTTCGCCCTCACAACCCGGGCAAGTGACTGGTTCATGTCTCTGGGGTTCAGAAAAGGGGAGTTGAGCCATCTGCCGGAAGAAAAGAGGCGGAATTATAATAACGGCAGGAACAGCAGGATTTATTACCTGCCGATCGATTGAGTTCTTTTTGGAGATTTCAACCCGGGCGGCAGTCAAGAATCCGCTTGCCCAGCGCCCGCTGCTCCTCCATCTCCCGGTGGGCCCTGTCGGCCTGTGCCAGGGGATGGATGTTCTGGATCACCGGCAGGATATCTTCCGATGCGCAGCCCTTCTCTATGGAGCGGTGAATGCTCTTGTTGGCGTCGGGGCTGTTGCCCATGAGTACCACGCCCCGTATATCCAGCTCTTTTCCCATGGTTTTCCGGGGAATCAGCAGAGTTTCGCCCCTGCTTCCGATAATCATTACCCGTCCACCCGGAGCCAGCAGGTCTAAATCCCGGTCCAGATTAAGATCCGCCCGCATCTCCAGAATCAGGTCGAAGCCTTCCGGGCGCCGGGAGCGGATTTCATTCGTATAATCTGTCTCTCTGTGATTAAACCGCTGCTCTACTCCCTGCTGGCGGAGCAGCTCAAGGCCTTCAGTGCTGCCGGCTGTGGCCCACACTTCATTTCCCAGAAATCCGCACCATTGAACAGCGGCCATGCCCACGCCTCCGCTGCCTCCGTGGATAAACACCCTGTGGGTGGGAAGCACCGATCCCCTGAACACCAGGGCACGATATGCGGTGAAATAATTCACAAAAAGGCCTGCGGCCCGGCTCAGCGCCATTCCCCGGGGAACCGGGAATACCTGGCTGCAGTCGGCAATGCACCATCCCGCGTAGGTGCCGGTTTTGGACCATGCCACATACACCGGGTCTCCGCTCTTCATGCCGGTGTACAGATTCCCGCTGCATTCCGGTCCCAGTGCTTCAATGTGCCCGGCTCCCTCGAAACCCGGGCAAAATGGAAGGTCGGGCGTATATCCTTGACTTCCTGCCCGCCGGTACCCGTCAACCGGATTCACCCCGGAGAATGAGAGACGGACCAGGACCTCTCCGGGCCCCGGTGCCGGAGGGGCCTGCTCCTGGAGGGAAAGGGCTTCCGGCCCGCCGTAGGAGTTCACAATTATCCGATAATTTCCGTTCGTGTTTCCCATGCCTGCCCGTCCTTTCGGTTTCCCGTTGTGTAGGTATATATCAGCATAGCACACTGATGTTGCACCTGGAAACTCTACGAAATTTCTGTACCCCGTAGGCTCATGCGGGTAGAATGATCGTATTATGAGAACCTGCAAATCATTGAACCAGGGGTGGAAGTTCACCCCGGAATTTACTCCCCCAAGGGATTCCCGATCCGAACTCCCTGAACTGAACACCGAAGCCTGGCAAAACATTTGTCTTCCCCACAGCGTACGGGAACTGCCCTATAACGGGTTTGACGAGCGGGACACTCAGCTCTTTTCGGCCTACTGGAGAATCATAGAGGTTCCCCCGGAGGCCGCAGGCAGACGGACGCTGCTCCATTTCGAAGGGGTTATGCTCAGCTGCGTTATCCGGGTAAACGGCGGTTATGCAGGTGAACATGCGGGGGGCTATACACCATTCGATATTGATATCAGCTCCCATTGTACCCCCGGGCAAAGCTGTGAAGTACTGGTCACCGTGGATTCCCGGGAGAATCAGAATATACCTCCTTTTGGAAATGTGGTGGATTTTCTCGCCTTCGGGGGAATTTACCGGGATGTTGAGCTGCATATCCGGGAAAAGAGAGCCGTATCTGAACTGCGGATTGTGGAACAGAACCTGAGACTGCAGCAGACCAGCGGATCGGATGCTCTGCCCAGTCTGAGCGGGGACGGGGAGTTTGAAATTCTTACCGGTATTTCGTCACTGTCCCAGGATGAACGGCTGCCCGACATCGGCCTGCTTCTGGAGCTGGAAGAAAACGGCCGGATTTCCCATTCACGGCGGATTGAGCTGAACCGTTCAATGATGGTCCCCGATGAGAGCAATAACAGCATGACCGCCTTCAGATTCCCCATTGCACTGGAAAATCTTCAGCTATGGGATCCTGACAGACCGTTTCTGTATGATCTGAAAGTCCGGCTCCTTGTGCCCGGCGGCGGGGACTCCGAGCTGATTCACGAGCCGGATCCCGAAACGGATTATGGAGGGAGTCCCGAAACGAATTATGCAGCGAGTCCTGAAACGGAGCAGGCACATACCCGGGATGAGGCTGACGTCTTTCGTTTCACCACCGGCTTTCGCCATATCGATTATCGCCCCGACGGCTTCTACCTGAACGGCAGAAAGTTCACCATTATCGGGCTGAACCGGCATCAGAGTTTTCCCTATGCGGGATATGCCATGCCCGCAAGAGCCCAGCGCAGGGACGCCGATATCCTGAAATATGAACTGGCGGTCAATTTGGTTCGGACAAGCCATTACCCCCAGTCGCGGCATTTTCTCCGGCGATGTAACGAGATCGGCCTTCTGGTAATGGAGGAAATTCCCGGTTGGCAATACATCGGCGATGAAGAATGGAAAAAGCAAAGCCTTCAGGAAACCGGGGAAATGATCCGTGCCCACGCCCACCATCCGTCAATAATCATGTGGGGGGTGCGGATTAACGAAAGTCCCGATGACGATAATTTCTATTCACTGACCAATGCCCTTGCGGCCCGCCTGGACGCAACCCGGCCCCGTGGGGGTGTGAGAAATTTTGCCGGTTCCCGGCTGTTTGAGAATGTGTACACCTTCAATGAGTTCAACCACGACGGCAGGGAGCGTCCCATCCGGCCCCGGAAAAACATTGCGAAGAAGAAGGTGCCGTTTCTGGTAACCGAACATAACGGCCATATGTACCCCACCAAGCGTTTTGACCAGGAGGAGCGGCTCATTGAACATGCCTTGCGTCATGCCAGGGTAATGAACGCGGCGGTTTTGCAAAAGGATGTAACAGGGGCAATCGGCTGGTGCGCCTTCGATTACAACACCCACAAGGAGTTTGGAAGCGGTGACCGGATCTGTTATCACGGGGTAATGGATATGTTCCGCATCCCAAAATTCGCCGCCCATCTGTATAAAAGTCAGCAGGATCCCCGGGGACCGGCCGCCGGGAACGGGGGCGGGGAAACCGAGGGCCGGGCGGTGGCAGGCGACGGTTCCGGTCCCCCAGCGCCCGGCCAGAAAGTGACGGGCCGGGCGGTGACGGCTCTGGCTGGGATGGACCGGGCGGTGATGGAGCCCCTGACCCATTTTGCCCTGGGCGAACGGGACGGGGCAAGAAGCTTTCCCATTTATGTGGCCACCAACTGCCAGAGCATCAGAGTTGAGCGCAACGGAGAATTTGTGGGGGAGTTTTTTCCCTGCAGGGAGGAGTTTCCGGGGCTGGCCCATCCTCCGGTGAAGATTCCCGAACTGGTGGGAAACCGCCTGGACGGTTACGGCTTCTCCCAGCGGCAAATCCGGCGGCTGAAGCGTATTCTGGCAATTATTCTTGAGAAGGGAACCCCCGGCCTCTCCCCGGGCCACTGGATTTCCATGGGGCTGATATTTCTGCGAAGGGGAATCAACTTTGTGGAGGCCGAGCGGATCTTTAATCGGGCGGCCACAGGCTGGGGGGAACCCCACCAGCAGTACCGGTTCACGGGCATGATACATGGAGAAGCTGCAATTGAGGCAGAATACGGCGATGCTGTGCCCCGGAAACTGAAGGTTCACTCGGACGATACGCGCTTGAGTGGAGGAGAGTGGGACTGTACGCGGATTGTCTGCAGGCTGGAGGACCGGTTCGGGAATGTGACTCCCTATGTGAACGACTATGTGCAGTTCTCGGTCGAGGGGCCCGGCCGGGTAATAGGTCCGGAACAGACGGCCTTTATCGGCGGAGCCATTGCCGTGTGGGTACGCAGCCGGGGTACTCCGGGGACTATCCGCTTTCGGGCGGAATGCGGACGATTCAGCTCGGAAACCCTGGAAATCAGCGTGGAATAGTCCTCCAGCTGCGGCGGTGGATTCAGCATCTGATGAGCTGACGATGAGCCGATGATGAGCCGATGATGAGCTGATGGTGTGCCGATGATGAGCGGCAAAATTACCATTTGGCAGTTGGGACATTTTTCGGTATATTATGCAGGTCTCCCAGTTTGGCTGCGGTTTGTCAGCCGGAGGGAGCTGTGTGCCGATGTACCCCGGCGCTTTCTCACCGGACCCTGCCGGGTTCCGGTGCAATATCTATTCCATACAGTTCACATAAAGGAGAAGCAGGATGGCAACCCATCAGTTTCAAACAGAAGTAGGCCAGCTACTTCATCTCATTACACACTCTCTGTATTCCCATAAGGAGATATTTATCAGGGAGCTGGTATCTAACTCCTCCGATGCCCTGGATAAGCTGAAGTATCTGACCCTTACCGACGACAAGCTCAAGGAAATGAGCTTCGATCCGAAGATTCATATCAATTTTGAAGAAGGGGATGAGCCCCGGGTGATCGTGCAGGACAATGGTCTTGGAATGAATGACGCAGACCTTTCGGAGAATCTTGGAACCATCGCGAAAAGCGGCACCAAGGCGTTTATCGGCCAGCTTAGCGGCGACACCAAGAAAGACAGCAACCTCATCGGTCAGTTCGGTGTGGGCTTTTATTCCGCCTTCATGGTATCGGACAAAATTGACGTGTACAGCCGGAAGGTTGGAGAAGAGATAACCTGGCACTGGAGCAGTGACGGAAAGGGCGAGTTTACCATTCAGAAAGCCGCCGAGGACGATGCAGAGGCTGCAAAACTGGAAGGACAGGGAACGCGAATTGTCTGTCATCTGAACGAAGAGGGAAAAGAGTTCGCCAACCGCTGGCAGATTCAGGAAGTGATCAAGAAGTATTCCAATCACATCGCATTTCCCATTTTTCTCACCTACGAAAAGACCAATTACGATGACAAGGGCGAAGAAACCGGCAAGGAAACGGTCACCGAGCAGGTGAACTCAGCGAACGCCCTGTGGAAGCGGAGCAAGTCGGAAATCAGCGAAGAGGAATATAAGGAATTTTACAAATCCATCTCCCACGACGGGGGGGAACCCCTGTTCTGGCTTCATACCCAGGCCGAGGGAACCCTTGAGTACACCACTCTCTTTTATGTGCCCAAGACCGCTCCCTTCGATATGAACTATGCCGAGTACAAGCCGGGGGTAAAGCTCTATGTCCGACGGGTGTTTATTACCGACGATGAAAAAGAACTTCTTCCCACATATCTGCGCTTCCTTAAAGGGGTGATCGACAGCGAAGACCTACCCTTGAATGTGAGCCGGGAGATACTTCAGCAGAACCGGATTATGACCAATATCCGCAACGCATCGGTGAACAAGATTCTCGCGGAGTTCAAGCGCATTGCCCTGGAAGATCCGGACAGCTACAAAGAGTTTATTGAACAGTATAACCGGCCGCTGAAAGAGGGGCTCTACACCGATTACAGCCATAAAGAAGACCTGATGGAGCTGGTTCGTTTTAAATCCACCAAGGTGGAAGGCTACACAAGTCTCGCCGAATACAGCGAGCGAATGCTTCCGGACCAGAAAGCCATCTATTATATTACCGGCGACAAGGAATCCACCCTGCGCAATTCTCCTCTTCTTGAAGCTTACAAGAAGAAGGATATTGAAGTTTTGATTATGGATGACGATATCGACGAGATTGTGGTTCCCGGTCTGATGAAGTACAAGGAAACCGATCTGAAGGCGGTGAACCGTTCCGATGCCGGTGAGGATCTGAACGAAAAAGCTGACAAGAAGAAAGAGAAAGACACCCAACCGGTTGTTGAAAAAGTGAAGAAAGCCTTGGGTGAGCGGGTGAAGGAAGTGAAGGTTTCCGTCCGGCTGGCAGACAGCCCCAGCTGTATTGTTGTGGATGAAAGCGACCCCACATTCCAGATGCAGTCAATGATGAAAGCTATGGGTCAGGGAGCCGAATTGCCGGAGATTAAGCCCATTCTGGAGATAAACCCCGACCATGAAATCGTACAGAAACTGAAGGATCTGGATGACGAGGATCGGGTATCAGATATCTCCTCTCTGCTTCTGGACCAGGCTCTGCTGGTTGAAGGAATTCAACTGAAAGACCCTGCGGATTTCGTGAAGAAGCTGAACCGCATTATGGGCGGAGCAATTTAATCAGAATACCTCCAGCTACCCGGCACAGTGGGTAAATACAGCCCCCGGAGAGAAACTTCGGGGGCTTTTTCTATGTGTGCCCGGCATGGCGCACCTAGGTGGGAGTAAAGGTCTCTTAGAGGCCCGACAGGGGAACAGTAAGCCGGACACCCGTTTTGGGGTGAGTGCAGAAACCCGGCTTTCCGGGTATGACTCTGCACGCTGCTGTGTGTCAACGCTTCATTTTTTTATTGAGGATATATCCGTGAACATAGGTTCCGATAAAAAACCCCAGAATGGTGAACAGCGTACCCAGTTTTCCTTCCCCAAGCATGGCCAGGGCCGTACCCGGGCAGGCTCCTGCCAGGCCCCAGCCCAGGCCGAAAATGAGCGAACCGGGTACCAGCCCTTTCTTCCAGGGCTTGCGAGTATATGAGGCAACCTGCCTGCTGATCAGTGTTTTTGCCTTCAGTGCCTTGTATATCTGGTTCCCCACAAATCCCACGCCTGCGGCGGTGACAATTACCCATAGCAGCTGTAAATCCCGGAAGAGGAAGAGCTTGGGGTAAAAATCGTAGGTGGTAGCGCCTGCCCTGCTGAGAAAAAACCCGAAGAGGGCTCCCAGGCCGATGAACATCAGCCTGCCGGCTGTACTTTTTCCGGAAACAGTCCGGGATGCCCGGGATGTTCCCAGGTTCTGTATTGATGCATCTGACATAATAATTCCTCCTGAGCAATTTCCAAAATCGCTGATTTTTGAAATTGCCTCTCCTGTATATCAGCCCAGAGCTGGGAGAATGGTAAAAAGAAACTGAACGATGATTATTCCCCCGGCGAAAAATCCCGCGGATGCGGCGATGCTGGGAGGATTCAGCTGAGCCAGGCCGCTGATAGAATGGCCTGACGTGCAGCCGCCGGCCATTCTGCTTCCCAGACCGATGAGAATTCCCCCGCCGGTGAGTACAAGACCCTTCAGCCAGAGGGCGTCGGGTAGAACCGATTCATACATTTGTCCCATGTTGAAACTTGCCACCATGGGCTGGGGGCTTGTGAGCCCGGCAATGAGTCCCCCCAGGGGAATGCCGATAATAAACCAGAGCCGCCAGTTGAAGTTGTCCTCATATTTCCCCTGGTGAAAAAACGGAAGCCGGGAAAAAAATCCGCATACGTTGCCGAAGGCTGTGCTTACCCCCAGGGGGTGACCGGTGATAAGCAGTTGAAACAGGAGATAACTCCCGATGGCCAGGCCGCCCACCCAGCCCTGCCAAACAATAACCTGTGTGATTTCCTGCATGGATACCTCCTGTTAGCTCCGGAAAAAACCCGTTACACTAAGGGTAATATACCCATTGCTTGGTGCAAACTCAAGTAACCCGACATGAAAACTTGACAATATGCGCGGTGCCGGGATCGGTCTCAATGTGATCGGTCTCAATGTGATCGGCTTCAATGTGATCGTTTTCAATGTGATCGTTTTCAATGTGATCGGCCAAACCGAAAACCGTTGCATCCAAAATCGAAGCACCGGAATCCGGCGTAGCAGGCTGAAGATGGGTAATCACAATTCTGGGGGAAACAATGGCCGAAGCCCTTCTGCGACTTCTGGGACTTACATTGCTGGGATACCTGCTTTTCAAGCCTTCCGCGATCCACCGGCGGGTGCTGCCGGTTTTCACCTTTCTAATGATCAATATCATGTTTCCCCTGTATTCAATTACCCGCTACGGGATGAATTGGGAGGAAGCGGTTACAGCAGGGCCCTTCTGGCTTATTGTGTTTTTCTTCATTGGAGTTGCTACCCTGGCCCTGCAGTACGGCGGGGTGAAGCTTCTGCTGAAACAGGGTGCCTTCCCCCGGCTCAGGGATGAAAACCGATCGGAGTTTATTCTGCTCTTTGCGGTTCATAACGCCGGTTACATTCCTCTTCCCATCCTGCAGGTGGTGGCACCGGCAGCGGTGACCGTGTATATGTTTTCTTACATTCTGGCATTTCAACTGATTTTCTGGAGCTTTGTGATCAGTATTATCACCTCGGACAGTGCTCAGGGAATAAAAATCCGGATAAAACCCAATATGCCCCTTGCGGGGCTTCTCATTGGTTTGCTTCTGGCATCCACCGGGTTGTACGGGGCAATACCCGAACTGCTGCGGGATGGGGCGGAATTTATTGCAGCCTATGCAATGGACGGAATTCTGATTGTCCTGGGAGGAATTCTCGCAGGGATTCCCCACGATAAGCTGCGCTCACACCGGGAGTTTCTCCCCTTTGTGGTATGGCGACAAATTGTCTGGCCCGGCGGAATGTTGTTGCTGATGGTTCTGCTCAGGTTGGCAGTTCAGGGGGGCGGGCTGTTCCCGGGAACGGCGATAACCCTCTCGGACAGCTGGAGGTGGCTGCAATTAGTGGTGGTGCTGGAGGCTGCGGCTCCGCCGGGAACAAACCTGGGAATTGTGATCAAGGCCTTCGGCAGCCGGGAGCAGTTACACTATGCAGGAAGCGGGCTGATTGTCAGCTATGCTGCTGCTGCGCTGTTCCTGCCACTGTATGTGTGGCTGGCTCTGACAGTATGATACCCTCCGGGGGCGTATAAAACCAGTGCGGCAGTGTTGCGCATGCACACGGGGTTGGTTGGGCACAAATCCTGATGCCCTGAATACAGCAGGCTTGGGGCGGCTATCAGCGGAAGCGGAGAATTTCCCAGCCGTTGCGCTTCGCTTTCATGTGAAGCAGAACATCGGGGTTGGTGGCCACAGGGTATCCCACCCTGTTCATCATTCCCAGATCCATAATGCTGTCGGTGAAGAATGCGGCCGAACTGTTGGGAATCCGCCGGTCCTTTAAAAGGGCCGCAGCCCGGTGCAGTTTTTCCAGACCGATGCAGTGCTTCCCCAGTACACGGCCGGTGCACAAACCTTTTTCATACCCCAGATGGGTGGTGAGTACGTGGGATGCGGGAATATGGAGAAAGGCGGCAAGGGGAGATATAAGAAAATCCAGGGAGGCAGTGGCCAGTATCACCAGACAGCCCCGGGATTGAAGCTCCCTGATCAGGGCGATAGCTTCGGGATACACCCCCTTTACCATGTAGCGGAGGAACACTTCTTCAGCGAGCTCATCCAGAAGCTCCCTGGACATCCCTTCAAGAAAGGGTAGGTGCCGGGGGAGATTTTCGGAGTTCGCCAGCCCCAGCCGGGCCTGAACGTGCAGCTTTGCGGAAGCCAGAAGCTGCAGGGGATGCAGCAGTTTGTTTCGAATGGCGGTTTTGGCGAAGGCAATGGTGCTTGAATGCTTGAGAATGGTGTAATCCACGTCGAACACCGCAGCCCGGGCCTGTAACGCATTCAGATCCGAGAAGGGTGCTGTGGAAAAGCCTCTATTCATCAAGGATGACTGTCCTTTGGCCATTCTGGGCGGATGTTACATCTTCCAGTATAGTGAAAAATCCCGGAAATGTTACCGATGCGGCCTCTGCGCTACCAATGCGCATTTCTCCCTCGCTGGCCAGTCCGGCAACTGCACATGCCATGACGATTCGGTGATCATCATGACCGTCCACTTCGGCGCCCCGGGGACGGCCGCCTTCAACTGTGAGACCATCCTCCTGCTGGTTGCAGGAGATCCTCATTTTTTTCAGTTCACGGTACATGCAGTCGATCCGGTCGGTTTCCTTCAGGCGGGCTTGGGGTACGTTGGTGAGCCTGGTGGTTCCCCGGGCGAATGCGGCGGTCACCGCAAGGGCGGGCAGGGCGTCGGGTATGGCGTTGATATCGAAGTCGCCTCCCTGCAGCCGTTCTCCCTTCCCGGAATCCGGACCGCTGATGAGGATCCCTTCATTTTTTACTTCAACGACGCACCCCATCTGCTCAAGAATGGCAAACACCGCCTTGTCCCCTTGGCTGTCGTTCATATTCAGCCCCTTTAAAAGCAGTGTGGATCCGGTAATTGCTGCAGCACATGCAAAAAAGGTGGCACTGGAAAAATCTCCGGGAACCGCTTTTTGAAAGGATCTATAGCTCTGCCCTCCGGGGATGCTTATCTGCTTCCAGTCACGGTTTTCGAATTCTATTCCTTGTTCTTCAAGCCAAGACTGGGTCATCTCTGCGTAGGGCTGCTCATGGAGAAGGCTCACCCGGATCTCCGCCCGACTTCCCGAGGGCATAAGGGGCAGAGCCAGCATCAGGCTGGAAAGATACTGGCTGGTTGGGCATGCGATCTCCGTGCTTCCCCCGGTCATGGGACCGGATACAATGAACGGTGCCGCGTCTGTCTGCCGGGTGGTGCGGGCTTCTGCTCCCAGATCGCCGAATGCATTCAGCAGGCTGCGGATAGGCCGTGCCCGGATCTGATCATCTCCGGTAAACACGGTAATTCCCGGGGAGAGGGCGGCGATGCCCGCTGCCAGATAAAGCGTAGTGCCCGAATTGCCCACATCAAGCACATCCGCCGGCGGTTCAACCAGAATGCCCGACTTCCTGTGTCCCACGCCCTGAACCTTCAGTGCTCTTTGGTAACCAAGGGCTCCTCCGGGGATCTCCTCCACCTGTGCGCCGAATGCCCGGACAGCGTGGATGCAGGAAACCGCATCCTTACTGTCCAGGGGATTTGCAATAATGCTCTCACCGTCGGCAAGTGAGGCGATAAGAAGTGCGCGAATTGTATGAGACTTGGAAGCGGGTATAATTACCTCGCCTGCGGGTTGAGCATTCTGTATGCGTGCAATCATGGAAATATCCTGTAAAAATGAAGTGTGTCTATTGTATCAGTTTGGCCAGTTTGGTAAATACATCCCGGCTTTCGGGGAGGAAGTCAGCGGCAACAAACACATGAAAGGCTCCGGAGTACTCAAAATAATGGATTTCACATCCCTGTGCTTTGATCTTCCCGCTAAGAATCCGGGCATCCGGCCAGAGTATGTCAGCCGTTCCCTGAAACATATATACCGGAGGAAGTTCCGGCAGCTCTGTATGAACCTGCCTGAGACGAATGTCATCGGCAGTATCTCCGGTCCACCATCGTCCCAATTCTATTAATGCATCCACAGAAAGTATGGGGTCGTGTATTTCCGCTTTTCGGGCACTAGGGTTGTCCATGGTCACATCAAGCCATGGGGAGAAGAGCACAAGACCCGCGGGCTTGACATTCTGCTGTCCCAGAGAGCTGCGCATAGCCATGGTGAGGGCGATCCCCCCACCGGCGGAATCTCCTGCGAACCATATTTCTCCGCCACACCGGGATAGTGCATCCTGTTGAATATGTTCATATGCCCGATCCAGAAATTCATAGGCTTGTACATGTGTATGCTCCGGGGCCAGCGGATAGATGGGCACATACATCACAGCATTCATGCTCCGGGAAAGACGGGCGATAATACTCCAGTGTTCCTTTATGAGGGGCTTTGTATATGCACCGCCGTGATTGTAAATCACAGAACGGCAATTCTTACCGCTTTTAGGCTCAAGGGTGTAATACAAACCGCCCTCAATTTCGGTCCCGGAAACGGTGAAATTGAGCCTTAGGTTCTCAGGGATGGGATCGGGTTGGGGAGCTTTCCTGTTCAAAAGTTGCCGAAGATGATCTTTATAGCGGGACCGGGACAGATCGTTTCTAAAAAACCTCAGATACCAGCTCGCCAGGCGCATTCCCGGACTTGCTTTTCTGCTCCGGGGCTCCGATCTCTGTTTCAGATGTACTCCTTGTATCCTGCATCGGTGACTTTTATATGGTGTTCCACCCATTCCTGAATAAAATCCTGAATTTCCACCGTAAGATATTTATCACCTTGTTTGAACCGTTTCAGGTACTGCTCCACACGCTCAATAAGCCGCCGGTGTTCCTCAACATGTGAATCCTTTTCCGGATAATCACTGATATTAAACAGGGCTTCCTCGCTTCGGAAGTGCATCTCGATATAATCATTGAGATTATCCAGTACGAAGGAAATGCTTTCCTGACCTCGTCCGTTTTCCAGTGCCCGGTGGAAATCGTTTACCAGATCAATCAGCCGGCGGTGCTGGGTGTCGATAATGGGATTTCCCACACTCATATCGTCGGACCATTCAAGCAGGGCCATAGGTTTCTCCTGGGGGTGGATGTTGATACTCCCGGTAATCTCAAACGGGGTATTTTGTTCAGTATATGGGGAAAAGCAAATATGGAAAAGAGCATGATTGCTTCTCCCGCTGGGGTCCGGCCCAGGCGGCCTTGATCTGAAGAAGGGAAATATCATGTAACCACCAAAACATCCGATAGTGAAACTGAGGGAGCGTGTATGAAGCATGGAAGTATGTTGTTTAGATTGATATTGATAATGTTGCCCGCGATGCTATTTTCCCCCCTTAGCCTGCGGGGTGAAGAGATCCTGAGCGAAGAGTTCGGCTGGGCCCAGAACCTTACCGAGACCTGGGAGCTGCTGGACTACGATGCGAACAACGGTATTGCATCATTCTCGGACATGGAAGGACACGCAATATACCAGATCCTCCTGCGGGACCCCGACCAGGGCGGGGAAGATGCCGCTGTTCTGGGCGCACAGATAGCCTCCCAGCTTGCAGGAACGGAAAATCCTGAAGCCGACACCGCGCCTTTCTCATTTTCCGGCCATAGCGCCGCGCTCACGGAGGCAAAATGGACCGCAGGGAGCAACCCGGTGCACGGCTACATTGTCACCATTGACGATACGCCCCTGAAACCCGGCGCATCCCCGTATCCCTTCGATTATATTCTCATTGCATTCAGTCTGGAGGAGGAGTTCAACCTCTACCATGACTTTATTCTCAGCAACCTCGACGGGTTCTCGCCCCTGGAGACGGAAACTCCAATGCCCGGGGCAGTCAGCCAGTTTATCCGCTCCAGCGGCGGCAGCCCTCCCGGTGCCGCTCCCCTGGAACCGGTCCGGAATCCCGAGCCCGGCATGAGTTCACAACGGCTGCAGCCCATGCTGAACCTTCCGCTAAAGCCAGGTTCCCAGGCGGATATTGAAGCCGCCGTGGCCGTTATCGACCGTGAGGCGCGGATTCTGAACCAGTTCGCCGAAGCGCCGGAAGAAACCCGGACAGCCGCCTGGCGGAGATTTTATCAGATGCTCTACAAGGACAGCTGGTACGACATGCGAAGCGCGGCGGAGGTGATTGCCGGGCGGCTGGAGGGCCACGGCGTGATGCGCAGCGAGTGGCCGGGGGAAATACTCTCATGGGTGCAGAACTTTGCCTATCGGCGTACCGGTTCGCTCAGCGATCTGGAGCCGGCCTGGGTGTGCATTAACGAAGAGTCCGGGGACTGCGACAGCCTGGGCCTTGCCTACATGGCAATTCTGGAGCATCTGGGCTTCGATACTGCACTGATGATCAGCGAAAAGCACTCCCACTCCCTGGTGGGGGTGGATGTGAACGGTCCCGGAGCCCGCTTTCCCTTTGACGGCACCCAATGGCTTGTGGCAGAGCTCACCGCAGATGTATCAATAGGAATGATTGCAGCCGACCAGTCAAACCCCGAGGACTGGATGGGGTTTGATCTGGGGTTTCGGGCGGAGTGAAAACCAGGATGCTGCGGCTGGACACCATTTTTATCTGCAAGATATAGAGAACGGAGCAGAGACTATTCGCTACTGATTTTCAATTTCAGTAGCGAATCCACTGTCCGTCAAATCAGCCGTTGAATAATTGCGTACCTTCGAATCATTATCCGTAAGAGCGACAGAGTGTATGGACCATATTCCCGGGTCTGATCCCTGGACTACGGGTATGCTAACCGTAAATGTGCCTATGTACTCTGCACCTGAATATTCAGAGTTAAACGTGTAA
Organism: Salinispira sp.; assembly: GCF_059431795.1. NCBI lineage: Bacteria > Pseudomonadati > Spirochaetota > Spirochaetia > Spirochaetales > Spirochaetaceae > Salinispira > Salinispira sp. The sequence goes on along the minus strand of NZ_JBXWXS010000042.1, from coordinate 1,657 downwards.
ACGGTGTTGGACAGAATTGGATCGTTATCGGGCGCAATAATTTCTACCTCGACTTTAAATAGTTTTACATCATCATAGCTTCGAATCTCAATCCTCACCGTTTCATCGCCGGACGAAGTATCTATTTGGGGTGTGAGTATTGTGAGTTCAATAATTTGGGGAGCTTCGCTATCAGAATCAGGCTTCCATCGGGCAAATAGGTCAACATCACTATCGGGCATAATTAACGATGCGTTGGCATCGTAATGGTCTCCCTTGCCATCGGACTGAGTATTCCAGCCGATAAACGAGTATCCACCCGATTTATATAAATCTCCGCCGCCCGATACAATTACCGCTTCACCCTGTGAGTATACGTTGGTATCGTCAGGCGCTGTACCGGATGTATTGTCATTCCCAAAATAGCTGAGTGAATATCCGCTGGAATTTGCCCGCCATTCAGCAAAAAGCGTTACATCCTTCGCCGGCATGGGGAACTCTGTCCCAAAATCATAATGGTCACCGTTGCCGTTTGCGGCGGTGTTCCATCCACTGAGTATGTATCCCGCTCGAGTCATTTGGCCGCCATCGGACAAGATGGCAATAGAGCCTTCAGCATATGTTGAATCATCAGTAGGTATTTCCTCGCCAACATATCCATTCCCATCATAGGTAATGGTGTATGTCGGTGGAGAAAAAGGAGTATCGCATCCGATGAGAGCAAACAAAAGGAGTGAGAAACCTAAAAACAGTACGAATCGTTTCATAGGATCCTCCATGTATCGTAATCTTTCAGTATACTGCGTAAAATGAGGAATTCATGAATTTTCTCTAGAAAAAGAGTCGGGAATTATCGGTAATTTGTATATCAGAGGAAGGAGATTGTATTATTGGAATGTTCTCATAAGCGTTGTATAGTTATAGAGAAAATCGAATTCTTTTTTAATCGCCACCTGCGGGGTATTTATGGGTGTAAACACAGTCTTTTCAAATCTCTTCAAGTTCTGTCTCGTGATATTTGTGCTTATTGCATTACCGGCGGCTCTTTTTGCACAAATAATAACATGGGATGGCGGTGGTGATGGCTCTACATGGAATGATGCAATGAACTGGAACGGAGATACTGTGCCAACGGTGGCCGATAATGTGGATTTGAGCGCAGCTCCTGCAACGGTTCAACTGACCGAAGGCGGTTATGTTAATATTCTTTTTGGTACCGCAGGTAAAATCATCGATCTGAATGACAATACTCTTGCCGCTGCTGATTCTGTAATTCTAAATGGAGGCCTGACCGGTCCCGGTACCCTCGCTGTCACAAATGTCCTGGATATGAGCAACCCCGGCCTTAATATAAGCGGCGCAATTAGTATAAGTGCCGGAAGCATTTCTATAGACGACGGACGGACTCTTGCCTTGACAGGTGCCGCTACACTGACTACCGGAGGAAGCATCAACACCAACACCGACGGTACAATAGACATGTCCGGGTCTACCGGAGCCGTATCTATTGGCGGAGATTTGATTGGCAACGGAACGGCAAGTTTTGGCGGCGGAGCAGTGGATATTGAAGGTGATATAACCGGTGCCGTGGCGTTCACCGAATCATCAACTGCAACAAATATAGCCGGAACAAGTGTCAATTTCAGTGGCGGATTCACAGCTGCCGGTGGCACGGTAA
>NZ_JBXWXS010000041.1:0-63261 GCF_059431795.1 Salinispira sp. | reverse complement strand
GTATGCTTCGTTAGTCATGAGGTCTCCTATGGTTTTTCGTCGAACTCATGAAGACCGATTGGCTAACTTTTTTCAATCCCCCTTCTCAGAAGAATCACTTTTACAGACAGAATCTTACACTACCTTTTTTATAAATATCACAACTTCATTACGCAGCGAATATTCACGGAAAATTGAACAACTTTCTGAGGGATTAATATCAGAAAAGAAGCGTTTTCTGGAAAATACTGTTCAACGAACCATTCAGATGATAGAAATAGAGCGACAGGAGATTCGGAAGCGATATGCTGAATCTGATCTAACAAAAGATCAGATAGACGTATTAGTAAAAGATAATATCAGAGATATCTTACATCAACTAGTTCTAATTGATGATGGATACATCTGGGTGAACAGAATTGTTAATTACGAAGGCGGCGATAATTACGCTATCAGGGAAATACATCCCAATTTACCGGATACCGAGGGGATGTGGCTCTCAACCAATACAGAGGATATTCAGGGAAATACGCCATATCAGACGGAATTGGATGGATTTAACAGGAGTGGTGAGCTTTTCTTCGAATATTTTTTTAAGAAACCTGATGTTGATGATATTGCGCACAAAATGTCATACGCTCGATTGTACGAGCCTTTTGATTGGGTTGTAGCAACCGGTGTCTACCTTGATGATGTGGATGAACTTATCAAAAGTGAGACAACTGTGATGGAACAGACGTATGAGGATCAGCTGCTATTTTCTGTTTTTATAGTGCTTGGGGCTCTTATCTTGTCTACTGTCATTATGATCTTATTTGAAAAACAGATCAGCGCTATGATAAATCGCTATGAAAATGAAATTGATAGCTACACGGCCTCAATATTGCAGGAGAAAGATAAAACAGTAGTTGCGTTACGTGAGAAGGATGCCCTATTCAAAGAGATTCATCATCGGGTAAAGAACAATATGTCGGTGGTGTCAAACCTGCTTCAGCTTCAGATTAACAGTATTGAGAATGCAACTGCCCGTAGAGCCCTTGAGGAAAGCCAGAACCGTATTCAGTCGATGTCTATGATTCACAACACCTTGTATCAGACTGCCAGTCCTGTCTCTATTAATCTGAAAACCTATCTCTCTGATCTGTTAAATTTTATCTTGGATAATTACGCAATTAATAAAAATGTGCGGCTATTTATTGAAATTGAAGAAATTGAAATAGATTCAAGTCTGGCTTCTCCTCTGGGACTGGTATTAAATGAGTTGATCACCAACAGTCTGAAGTACGCCTTTCCCCGGGACCGGCAGGGAATTATGACGGTGGCGGCAGCATTTACTGTGGATGATGACATCGAACTTCATTTTTCCGATAACGGAATCGGAATTCCAGACGATATAGACTGGGAACACAGCGATACGCTGGGTATGCAACTCATCAAAGGCATAGTGGAAATGCAATTGGACGGATCTATAACAATCGATACCACAGAGGGTACACACTTTAAAATACGGTTTGATCCGAACAAAGAATGACTATGCCATGTAACTATTGAGGTAATCCCACACACGCCGGTCAACCTAGCTGCCCGGATGTAATGCTGGATATCATCCCCTGCATATAAGTTTCATCTGCCAGGCCATATATATCGATGTGGAAAATATTTTCATTGTCGGCATTGGAGAGAAACCTGATTCAGGGTATCAATGGCATCCTGTTCGTCAGGGCAGGCTCGGCTTTTTAGGTCGGTAATGATTACATCCAATTTGTATGACATGCGCTGCACCAGCGGGCACTAATGATTTATTCCACCACTTCCTCAGCCCCCTGAAGTAGTAGCGTTTTGTTACCTTCATTTCTACATGATTGTAGAAAAATACACGACGATTTTCTTGATAAATATTAAAAATATAGTAATATATAAAATTAAGGAGAAAAAAATGGCGAGAAGAAGCAAAGCTGTTAAACGTGGTATTCCATGGATATTCACTATTATGGTTCTGACCTTTACCTTCTCCGGCTGTATTAGCTATGAAACTGTGGAATACCGTTACGGATTATCTGATCAAGTGGAAAATGCTAAATATGTAAACGGCGAAGTGGTGCAGACAAGCGTCGGAGAGAACACTGCGGTTGAGCTACAATTACGAAATCGAGATACCCTGTTTGGGGATATCGTGGAAGCTGTGGTATACATAGAAAATTTCGGAGATACAAGCTTTGACTTTTTACCGTCCAATGTCATGCTGGTCACCGTATCAATTGAAGAGCCGAACAAATCAATTACAGCTAATCCCAACTCTGCAAGCCAGCTTTCCTTCCCAATAGGGTTTTTCCACAGGGTTGAAACAGCACGGGGCGTAGGGCCCGATTTATATTCACTCTATGTTGCCAACGCAACACGCAACAGATCGGGCACTGCGATAGGTGGAGTGGGAACGTATCTAAGCGGAGGAACAATTGGTGAGGCCATTATTGCACAAAACCAGGCCAATGCCGCAGCAGCCGCACGACGATCACAATTTGAGGGAACCTTCAATACCACCCGGCAGGAACTTTTAGGCAGATATACCATTGCTCCCGGATCAGCCATCAGCGGCGGAGTTGGCTTTGCTCGAACGCTGGATGTATGGGCAACGTCAAAGATTGAGAATGAAGCGGATCTGTCTAGCTTTTCTGAAGGAAGCGGTGACCACCCGATTCATCAACTGCAAATCTATCCATGGGCGGGAAATAGGCAAATTCTCGATCCCGGATCAGCGGGCTATACCAGCGCCTTGGATTTTTATACCAGCGCCCTATACGATCTTGACTCTCTCAATTTTGACTATATCCGAACATGGGATGTGAGACTTAACGACGTAGTTATTCTTATGGCTCCGACTATTGAAAACCGTATGGATTGGGTTTCTGAAGAATATAAACAATACTCCTTGAGATCATACATTTTGGTTAAAGCCGACGCCGATGTGCATATATTCCCGATCATGACATGGGATTCGAAATAGGAAATGCGGAGGATGGTATGAAAGAAAAAATGTTTAAAACCGGATTAATTGTAATTGCCGCGCTTTGTTCTTCAACCTTATACGCTCAGGCAGCGGGGACTGTTGTTGAACGGGAAGGTTTCTTTGACGGTGAATGGGAGCTGGGTGTGGGACAATTGGGGATAATGCTCTCCACCGGCTACACAGATCAGGGTTCAGATGCAGAGGAAGATCCCAATGGAGTTGATAGTACCGACTTTTTCGGAGGTGGAGGTGAGTTCACCTTTATGAACCATAAAGTCAGAGATGATGGAATCCTTTGGGGCTATGGGCTGAAAACCGGAATATTCTTACATACCATTTCTTCCGGCCTGGATATGGTACAGATTCCTCTGGTTCTGGCTATCCATGGAGGTGAGGCTCTGTGGGGACTTGAGCTGTATGCAGGTCTTGAGACGGTATTCGGGAATACATATTTTTTATCTGATGGTGCCAGCTCATTTTTCAAAATTGGACCCACATTCGGGGCAAAAGCGGGATACATCATCTCAATGGATATTGGAGCCACTCTCATGAATTCTGAGCTTCTGCCCAGGATTGGATTTGGGATCGATCTTACCCGTTTAGTCACGTTCTAACGGATAAAGAGGTTCAGGGTTTACTCAACTGAGAGCTATCATTATTTCTATTCCCAACACGGCATTTCTACCCCCGACCGGCATTCCCGGTTCCCCGTCGATTCCCCCGGGAACGGTTCTGATTGCTTCTCCCTTTTGGATTGCCATTCTGACCTGAGCTTGGCCGGCGGGAATGACCTCCTCGTCCTCTGGACTTGGAACTGGACTTGGAGGATCGTTGCTCCTGGGGCGGTGGAGGGGGCTGCCACCCGGGTTCAAAGCCGGCTGCTGCCTTGCCGGGAATCTTTTTCTTGAGAACCTTCTCGATCTCCTGCAGTTTATCCCAGTCATCTTCCATTACAAACGAGATTGCATCTCCGGACTTACCTGCACGGCCGGTGCGGCCGATGCGGTGAACATAATCTTCGGCTTGCTGGGGCAGGTCAAAGTTTACCACATGGCTCAGATCCTGAACATCTATGCCCCGTGCGGCGATATCCGTTGCTATGAGGGCCTGGAGGTCTCCGGTTTTAAAACTTGCCAGGGCACGGGTTCGGGCACCCTGGGACTTATCGCCATGAATTGCCGAGCTGTGTATTTGTGCTTTGTTGAGTTTTTTTGCCAGCCGGTCAGCACCGTGCTTTGTCCGTACAAAGACCAGAACCTGATACCAGCCGCCCTCTTTAATGAGATGTATGAGTAGATCAACCCGCCGGGCTTTGTCCACACGGTATGCCAGTTGGCTGACTTCATCGGCCGTTTCGTTACGTTTAGACACTTCCACCTGAACCGGATTGTGCAGGATGTTAAGTGCAAGCCTTTCCACGTCCTTGGCATAGGTTGCTGAAAACATGAGAGTTTGACGGTCGACTTTTTTCATATCCCGTAGAATTGCCTTAATATCGTGTATGAAGCCCATATCCAGCATTCGGTCTGCTTCATCCAGGACCAGTATATCAATTGCGCTGAGGTCGATGGTTTTTTGACTCATATGATCCCTGAGACGCCCGGGGGTGGCAACAATAATATCAACTCCCTGCCTGAGACTGCGGAACTGGGGCTTGATGGGTACTCCACCGTATATTTTCACCACCTTCAGGTGCAGGTGGGTGCCGTATGCGGAGAAACTTCCCGCGACCTGGTCAGCGAGCTCACGGGTGGGTGTAAGGATAAGGGCCCGGGGGTGCGCCTTTTCCGGTTTGCCCAGGCGCTGCAATATGGGAAGGGCGAAGGCTGCGGTTTTCCCGGTTCCGGTTTGGGCGCCGCCGAGAACATCCGTCCCGTCAAGAATCGCCGGAATGGTGCCTGCCTGAATCGGGGTGGGTTCCCGGTATCCCCGGGCCTCCACGGCCCGGCATAATTCGGGCATGAGCCCGAGTTTTTGAAAATTCATGGGTATTTCTCCTAGTTGAACTGCAAAAGAAACCAGAAGTTAATACCAGACAGAGACACGGTGTGGTGCACAGCAGTATTTTTTGTAAATCTGATTCGGACAGTTTGTAAAGTCTGCTTATATCATATTGTGAGCAGAATAGCCAGAGGCATAGCAGGGGGAGGGGTGTACAAAGGACTGTACAAAGACCCGGATCATTCCCGGCTCTGAGAATTAGCCTAGGCGGATCCGAGGGTCGAGCCAGGCATACAGCAGGTCTGCAATAAAATTTGCCAGGGAGAAAAAGAATACGATAATCATGGAGATGGACTGAAGCACAGGCAGATTTTTAAAGTTTACTGCGGTAACCAGGAGACTTCCCATTCCGGGGTAATTATACACGTTCTCAATGACAACCAAACCTCCCATGAGCCATCCGAAACTAATGGCAATGATGGTGATACTGGGCAGCAGTGCGTTACGAAGCACATGACGGCGCAAAACCTGGTTGCGGGTCATCCCTTTTAGCATGGCGATGCGGACGTATGGTTTTTTTAATTCATCCAGAGTGCTGGCCCGAGTCATTCTGGTGATGTAGCCGATGAGTACCAGGCTGGCGGTTATCGCAGGCAGAATGAGAATCTGTATCCACTCCATTAGTCCCTGACCTTCGCTGACCATGGAGCTTGCGCTAAACAGCCCCAGTCGAACTGCGAAAATATTGATCAGAACAATGGATGTGACGAACTCCGGCAAGCCCACCACCGACAAGCTGAGCACCGTGATCCCCTGATCCACGGCGCTGCCTTCTTTCATGGCAGATACAACACCCAAAAAGAGCGATAGGGGCACAGCGATCAGCATGGTGACCATGGCCAGAATGAGTGAATTGACCATCCGGGTGAGCACCAGGGGCCGTACCGGCGGAGAACCGGCGGTATAGGAGACCCCCCAGTCGGATGTAATAAACCCGGAAATCCAACGGAAATACTGGACTGTAAGGGGCTGGTCCAACCCGTAACGGGCATTGAAGTTTTCCACAGCCGTGGGTGACGCATCCCGGCCCAGGACCAGTTTAGCCACATCACCGGGGAGCAGCTGGGTGAGGGCGAAAATCAAAATGGAGGTGACCACCAGGGTCAATGCCATGAGGCCCAGCCGTCGTACAATAAAATGAATCATTCCTGGCCTCCCTGGAGCCGGCGAAGCTCGTCCAATGGATGATGGCAGCGGATATTGTGGCCATATCCGTCGCTTTGTGCCGGCGGGACTTGCTCCACGCAAATATTTCCGATGAAGTGGGGGCAACGGGTATGGAAAGGGCATCCGCCGGGTTTATTCCTTGGGCTGGGAATATCTCCCTGAAGATGGATGCGCTTTTTCCTCTGCTCGGGACGTACACGGGGGGCAGAGGCTAAAAGAGCCTCTGTATAGGGATGATACGGCGGATTGGTGACCTGTGCGTTGCTGCCCTGTTCAAGTATCTCTCCCAGGTACATCACTGCAATATCATCTGCTAAATACTCTATTACCTCCAGGTCATGGCTGATAAAAATATACGATACTCTCTGCGTTTCCCTCAATTCTTTGAGCAGATTAAGTATGACTGCCTGCACCGATACATCCAGGGAAGAGGTCGGTTCATCGGCAATGATAATTCTTGAATCGGCGGCAAAGGCGAGGGCGATTGCTACCCTCTGTTTTTCTCCGCCGGAAAGCTGGTGAGGGTATCGCCGTGCATAATCGGCGGTGAGACCGACTGCGGTAAGCATCTTTTTCACCTTCTCATCCAATTCGTGCTTTCGTTCTGCCCGTCTGTTTGATTCCACTCCGCCCAACTTGAAATAGGTTCTGGAGAGACTTTCGCCCACGCTGTGAAAAGGATTTAAGGCATCACCGGGGTTCTGGAATACCATGCGGATTCCTTTGAGTACCTGGTGATGCCGTCGGCGAAGATCAGCGCTGAGAGAGAATCCTGCAAGCGTCATTTCACCGCCATCCGCTTCCTGGAGAGCCACAATGGTTCGGGCCAGGGTGGTCTTTCCGCTCCCGCTTTCCCCCACTACGCCCAGGGTCCGGCCAGGATCCACGGTCAGGCTTACCTCATCCACCGCGGTGAGTACTTCGGGTCTCTTCCCCCAGAGGGCGGCTAAACCGGGCTTGCGAACAAAGGTGGTAGCCAGATTCCGGGCCTGGAACAGTGGGCGATGTCGCCCTTTCTCCCCGGAAGGTATGGGAATGTTTTCCACGCCGTTCTGATGGTCTCCGGCTATTTGCGGGCTATTACCGGAATGCAAGGATGAGCTTTGGGCGTCCGGGTCGAAGGGCTCAAGCTCCTTCCAGCGGAAGCAGCGCACAAGATGCCCTCCGTCCCTCAGACGGTCCGGGGTAGCATCCAATCCTGGCTTATTTTTACGGCAGCTATCTATGGCCGCAGGGCAGCGATCGGCAAAGACGCATGCCTGAGATCGGTTTTGCAAAGCCGGAGCAACTCCTTTGATGGTGTTGAGCCGGCGGCTTTTGCTCAAACCCGGAAGGCATTCCAGGAGTCCCCGGGTATAGGGATGCCGGGGATTGCTGAAAAGTTCACCCACGGAAGTGCTTTCCATCAATTCGCCTGCATACATCACGGAGACCTGGTCGCATAGCTCCGCGACGGTTCCCAGGTCATGGGAAATGTACAATGCTGCGGCTTTTTCTGTACGGATTAAATCTCTCAGAAGATCGAGAATTGTGGCCTGGGTGGTTACATCCAAGGCAGTGGTCGGTTCATCGAGGATTACCAGAGAAGGTTGGTGCATCAGGGCCATGGCGATGAGTACCCGCTGCAGCATTCCTCCGGAAAGCTGATGGGGATAGCTTCCGGAGACCTTGCGGGGGTCGGCGATCTGCACCTTTTCCAACCAATGCTCTGCATGTTCACGTGCCTCCCTACCGCCGCTGAGCTGATGCAGGGCCGCGAATTCGGTCATCTGGTCGATAACCTGTAGAGAAGGATTGAGGGAATTCATTGGATTTTGGGGGACGAAAGATATTCCCTGGCTTCGCAGCCGGCGCAGTTCGGTATCCTCAATGCTTCGCATATCCCGGTTCTCGAAGAATAGCTCCCCCCGAATAATTCGTCCGTTCTCCGGGAGGGCCTGGAGTAGTGCCAGCCCCAGGGTGGACTTTCCGCTGCCGCTTTCTCCCACCAGGCCGTGGATGCTTTCCGGAGTAATTTCAAGGTCCACATCGTTAATAACATTGCGCCAATGCCGCTGGATACGGTATTCCACGCTGATATTTTTTGCCCGGAGGACAGGTCCATTGTAGCTGTTCATCGTTCGTCCTCCCGACGGAGAATCCGCCGCAAACCGTCGGAGAATAGGTTTACCGATATAATCAGAAGGGCAATCCCCGCCACCGGGAACCATAGTTCCCAGGGTTCATCCAGAACCCGGGCCCGGGCATCTAAAACCATCCGGCCCCACTCAGCCACCGGAGGTTGAACACCAAGACCAAGAAAGCCAAGAGAGGTAACCAGGATAATTGCATAGCTCAGGCGCAGCGATGCCTCCACAACCAGGGTCGGAAGCACGCCGGGAAGGATTTCCCGGAAGATAATATACCCGGTGGATTCTCCCCTGAGACGGGCTTGATCGATATATCCTCGATGACGGATCGAGAGAGTTGCGCTTCGCACTACCCGGGCGATAATTGGTATGTATACTATGACAATAACCAATGTAAGGCTGATGTTCCGTGGTCCCAAAAAATTTACCAATGGACCGGGGGCGTCGCTGAGCATGGGTACAATGGTGGAGATAGAAACCAGGGCCAGTATTAGGGCTGGAATGGATAACAGGCTGTCTAAAATACGGGAGATCGTCTCATCCAGACGCCCCCCCGCATACCCGATGAGCATGCCCAGCATGCTTCCCAGAATAACGGATATCCCTGTGGCGATCAGCGGAAGTCCAATGGTTTCCCGTGCTCCCCAGAGCATTCGAGAGAAAATATCCCGCCCCCTCTGGTCGGTACCGAACAGGAAGTCGTTGGAAGGGGGCTCGCCCCGCATTGCTGCCCGGCTTTCCAGACCCATATCGGTACCCCTGATGATCGTCTCGTAAGACCACGGGGCCAGTAAAGGACCGAACAGGGCTACTGCGAGGAAAAAGATTGTGAGAAGAAATCCAATGAGATTCGCCGGACGGCGGCTGAGGCCCCGCCAAAATCCGCTGAATCCCGTGGATGGTTCTTGGGTGCTCATTGTTGGTAGCCCATAAAATATACCGGGGTCGTACATGACCCCGGTGTGGGGTTGCTAACCCTAACGGGCCAGATCCACGTTGCGGAAATTTGTTCTTCCGGGAAAGCTGTGCATTTCCAGGTTTTCCACCGCATTTGAATATGCGCCGATAACCGGACGGAAGTAGGGGATGATAATGGGGCCTTCTTCGTAGAATATCCGGCTGATATCGGCATAGATTTCTGCCCGCCGGGCGGGATCGCTGGCCATGGCGGCCTGGGCGGCTAAGGCGTCCAGTTCGGCATTGGACCATCGGGCTTCGTTAAAGGCAGCACCGGTAGTGTATGCAACAGACAGATACTCCTGGGGTGTTGCACGGGCGCCCCATGCGGTCATTCCTAACTGGGCGTTCAGCCAGTTGTTTTCATTGTCAGCGTAGTACACCGATTCGGGAATAATATTGAGTTCCACATCGATGCCGGCGTCGGCCCATTGCTGCTGGATAAACTCTGCAACCAACCCGTATTCGAAGGTATCTCCCACGTAAAAGGACAGCTGCACTCTCGGTTCGCCGTCCACTTCGCTGATAAAGCCGTTACCTGCTCCGTCTGCATATACATCGGCAATGAGTCTTTTGGCCATTTCCGGATCGTATTCGCGGCTTTCAACAGGATTGTAGAGATTGCCGTACACCGGACCTATGGGATCGTTATTGCCCACCACGCCGTTGCCGTCCAGTGCGTCGATATTCAATAGCTCCCGGTCGGTGGCATACTTAAACGCCTGTCGTATTCTCACATCCTCTCCGATAGAACCTTCGTCTGTGAGAAGACGAATAACAGGATGGGTGTTAGTGGGTCGATTCACCACGGTTACATCGGAAATACGGTTAAGACTGTCAACAAGGTCTTCAGGCATCTTAATAATGAAATCCAAGGTGCCGGTTTGCAGGGCATCCAGCTGGCTTCGGTTGTCATCGAAAAAGATCAGCTCAATTCCATCCAGCACAGGAGAACTCTCTTGCCAGTAATTCTCATTGGCTGCAAACACCGCCCGTTCATCTGCCCGGTAGTCCACCAGCACAAAGGGACCTGTTCCGTTGAAGTTGGCATAAGGGTCATCGCCCTCGGCGATAATATTCACATTTTCCATTCCGTCTTTGAGAATCATGGCAAAGCGAGAGGCCACGCCGAAAAGGAAGTCTGCGTTCACACGTTCCAGGCGAAAGCGAACCGTGAGTTCATCCACTGCAGATACCTCCCAGGTGGGTTCGAAAATGGGATTTTCCTCGCTGTCCTCACCCACTATCTTTTGTCCCAACAATGCGACGATGGATGAGCCAGTGCTCACCAATCGATTGAACGTGAACACCACGTCAGAGGCTGTAAAGCTGCTGCCATCCTCGAAGGTTACACCGGGTTCGAGAAAAAAGGTGTATTCCAAGCCGTCATCGGATATTTCCCAATCTCTTGCCAGACTTGGCTCCAGATTACCATCGGGTGTAATATCCACCAGATAATCATATTGCAGTTGGTTAAACATTATCTCAGGGTCATTTGCCCCCAAAGCCGGGTCGATGGTGGTCAGTTTGCGCAGGCCGATGCGCAAAACTTTTTCCTCTTCACCTGAAGAGACTTCTTCACTCCCACATGAGGTGATAATAAAAATGCCGGCTAATAATAGAAAAAAGATCGCTGTTACGGTGGTCTTACTGGAAATACTCATGGTTCCTCCATTGAGTTTAGCTGATAAAACGGAATGCTCTACATTCTCACTACTATTAATATAGAAACTCCGCCCCGGGGTCAAAAGAAGTCGTAGAAATCCGGGGAATAAATGGCAAATACGCAGGAAAAGCATCAATTATGAGAGAAGAACCATGGATTTATTGCATTAAAACTGCGCCCCTTGCTGACTGGCTGCTTCAGTCACGCTGTCCGCATGCCAGTAATGATTACGTGAAACGTGTCTCCTCATACAATAATTGTGCGTTTGCGAATACAGTTTCGATGCGAAGGTCGCTCCTGTCCAATATGAGCAGATCCCCATCCATGCCAGGAGCCAGCTCCCCTTTCCCATGAAGTTTGAGCCGGCGGGCGGGGTTTATGGTCACCGGAGCTATTGCTGTGGCCAGATCAATTCCTTCATGGTTTACCGCCAAGCGTACTTCATCCATGAGGCTTCGGCAGCTCCCGATCACCATCCCTGTTAAATTACCCGTTTCATCGAAGGAGGGTAAACTGCCCCCGGCATCGGAGGAAAAGCTGATTCTATCCAGCTTGACTCCCCGGTCAAGCAAGCGTTTGAGAGCCCTGCTGCAGCGAATCTCCCCTTCATCTATAAATTCCGGGGTGGTGCAGCTGGTGAAATCCACATATCCACCTGCCAGCGCCCAATTAAGACCGGCATGAAACAATTCTTCATTCCTGCCCATGTGGGTGGGGACGAACTGGGATCGGGGGATATCGCTGTTCTCTATCACGTCCTCCAGAAGAGTGATTCTTCCTCTGCCGCTTCCGGTATGAATGTTCAGCGTTCCGGCTTTGCCAGAGATCATTCCTCCAACCCGTGCCTGGGATGCCAGCCTGGCCAGTTCCTCTGCACCGGGCTGGCTTGAGCGGTGATCGGCAATTGCGATCTCTCCCGCACCGACGATTTCCTCAATAAGTATTATGTCGTCACTGAGTTTGCCGGTAACGGTCTTCAACGGCAGATGATAGCTTCCCGTATAACACCAGGAGGAGAGCCCCTGTTCCTTGAGCCCTTTCACTTTGGCAAGCAGGGCGGCCATGCTGCGGGTGGTGCCGTCGGTTCCCAGGGTTCCCACTACGCTGGTCACACCTGCAGAGATGATATCCTCGAATTGCATTTCCGGGGTGCGTGTGCTGAAGCCCCCCTCTCCGCCGCCGCCGATAAGATGTAAATGGTTATCGATAAGTCCGGGAACCGCCACGTTACCGCTTCCATCAATAACATTAAGCTTATCATCGGAAAAGGCCTCGATTACCCCTGAGAGATCATCTTCCATGGCAAGAATTTTTGAACCGCCGAGAAAAATGTCTTTGGTACCCACATGCCGGGGGGCGAAAACGTCGATATTTTGTATCAAATACATGCTGCAACTCCTGTGCGTATCCCGGGGCGAATAGGAAATCTTTACAAGGATATCCTATACGTTATGCATGATCAGATGGAAGACTCGCCACCCATTATCCCGCTTCATATATACGTTCATGTGCATTCTGTTCTCTCTCCTCCTTCTCCCAGATATTATCTTTCCCCAGGAGAAATAAGTTCAGGGGAATGAACAAAACCTTGATGGCAGCATCCAAAATCCGGAAGTTATTGTGGGTGTGTACGACAATCATCCGAAGATCTATTTGGATGAACAGGAACGTCCGGCTGGTTTCTTTGCAGACTGGGCGGTTGTGTACACCCGTGAAAATAGTACAATCCCGCATATCGATGACCTCAAGGGAGTGCGGGTTGCATCCATGCGTGGGAGTATCCATCATGACGGCCCCATGGGGCTCGAGGTGGAAGATTATTTTCGATCCCCACATGCATCACTTTGCGTTTCCAAAGGGCGGGGATCGCAGCCTTATCAACGACCTTGACCGGGTGCTTCGGGATTTCAAGGCTGATTCAGTCATTATCCCATGAATGGTATACGGCAGATTTGTTCTGTCTGGCAGGGGCATTTGAAAAAGCGGAACATTCATCTGACCCTGAAGGGGCCGGAAAGTGAGCGCTGGAACATTTCCTTACAGGCGTTGAACACGGTTCTTAGCGAGCTGATTCAAAACAGTATCGATCACGCCTGCCCGGGGTGCGTGGAAAAGCAAGAGCTTTCTCACGATTCAGACCAGCCAGATATGGAAATTCATATTGAACTGTTCAAAACAGATACATCCGGCTATCCGGGAAAAAACGGAAAGGGAAAGCGCACGAACAGATCATTTGTTCAATCCCCCCTACCGTGGATTATTGACTATTGCATGGCTGATGCAGCAACCCGAAGAAGAGGACTATTTCCATGACGGGGATATCACCCCGGCGCATATGAACTGATAGTGGATGCGTGGCCCGCATTCACAGCCCCGTTTATCTGTCCTCAGTGAGTCCAGAATCACGGAACTCGTTTTCCAGCTTTGAATCCAGCAGTTTGTATTCTGCCTCCAGCTGCATGAGACGTAGTTTCTGTTTATCCACAGCCAGCCTTTCCCGTTCAAGCTCAAGCTTCTTTTTATCCAACCCTGCCCGCTGCAGCATACTGATCCCGCTGAACACCGCCAGGGGGGCACCCACAAAAACCATGGCCACCACCAAGACTATACTGAAATCCATGCATCCTCCCCGAATCCGCTCATATTCTACCCGATTGGTATGATCTATAGAATAGAGCGTGCTTAATAATGGGAAATCTCTGCTACCCCGGGAACCAGCTGCCATGTCTCGTGTTCTTTATTCGGATTCACTCTTTACAAAATAACAGGATAATTCATAAAATTGGACTCGAGAGATTTTCTCTAGAAAAATACGGGGTATTAACACATGTACCCACAAGGAGTCTTTGTATGGTTTGTACAGATCAGGCCGGGTTCAGTAATAGCAGCAGGTATTTGAGGCCTGTCCTTTCTTTCGTGCTGTTTCTTGTTGCCCTCACATCCAGCTCTCATGCACAGGTTTTTGGCTCTCTGGGAATTGCCACAGGCGCCAACGGTCTTGGTTTCGCCGGAACCCAGACTGCAGTTGCCGACTACACCCAGGTTCCAAATGCGGAGATGTATTCCGGCAGCAGCAACAATGATGTTATACCACTGGTATTCGGCGGTGTTCTGACCATGGGGTATCATTTTAATCCTCTCTCCGTGTATGCCCGGGTGGGATATATGGGGAGAAACAGTTCTCAAACAACCGGCGGAGCATCAAGTCAAACCTACAATACGGGTACCTATACTTCCCGGGATCATATCGACTTGTTGCTCAGGCAGCTCATGACCACCATTCATGCTTCATATGAGCTTGGTGGGGAGGTTGCAGGACAGCGTTTTGCTGCTTTCGGTGGATTGGGAGCCGGGGTAAGTATTCAGTTGGATAGCAGCAAGATTGTGTATCGGGAAGCCAATGGAGATTGGCCCTCCTACACCGAGAGCACCCCTTCCTCCGGCTATGATGATGCGGTAACAATTGGGGTTTCCGGGTTGAATGGCATTTCCGTGGTTGCCGTTCCGGAGCTGGGCGTACGCTGGTATGCCGAATCGGGAAAACATGGTTTTTCCCTGGGTACCGGTGCAAATATTTATGTAACGCCTAAAATTGGAACGGTTCGCACCAACATTCAGGATGATATTGGAAATGCGGCTCAACTCACCGCAACTGAAAATACCTTCGAATTGTATTTCTTTTTTGATTATTCTCTTATTCTCTAATTTCCGCCCCGCGTAAGCCCTTTTAAACTAGCCGCCCAGAACGGGCGGCTTCTTGTATGACCCGCGAAGCGAGGGCACATCCCACCGTGATAAATTTTGCGGACGCTGTCGTCTTGCAGTATAATTAAATTGAGAACATCCTCCAAAATTCAATTTTGAAAGATGCTTTAGTGGCAAACCTTCTGACATGTATCTACACTCTCCTTACGTGTATGTACGCTCATTGTATACGGTACACTGAAAATTCTGTCGCATATCAAAACCATACGAGGATCAATCATGAAATATCCCCCGATGAGGAAGCTCAATAGACAATTACCCCGGGAAAAGGCCTTGAAAATAGTTGAGGACGGCGAGTACGGCGTTCTGGCTTTGGCCGCTGATTTGAAACATGAGGAGGGTATTAGCCCATATGCCGTCCCGTTGAATTATTCACTGTACGAAGGTCATGTCTATTTTCACTGCGCCCGTGAGGGTCGAAAACTGGACTTTCTGAAAGAGAATGACCGGGTGTCGTTTTGCGTAGTGGGGCGCAGTAGACCGGTACCGGAACAATTCACTTCCATGTTTGAAAGCTCAATTGTGTTTGGCAGCGCCGAAGAGGTCAGCGGAGATGAGAAGCGTGAGGCACTCAAGACCCTAATTCGAAAGTATTCACCGGAACATCTTGAAGCGGGAATAGAATATATTGAGCGGGCATCGGCAGCCACTTCCGTGTTTTGCATCCGAATCGAGCATATTACCGGGAAAGGAAACTGGGACTGACAATTTGACATCAGCTTCCGTATCCGTAAGTCTTTATAATGTAATACCGTGGAACGGTCTGTTTTTGTGATTGCTCTACAATGATAAATTATAGAAAAGAAAACGAGGCGGCGGGTAGGCCCCCATCGCTACTTGCAGCCGACACGGTGCTGGAGGCAGAATAATGAGTAATAGAGAATCGATTCCATTCTTTCGAAGCATTGGGGGCAAGATATCCCTCATGTTTGCCCTTCTGATGATTGCCGGTATCGCAGCGGTGACGCTGATTTCCGTCATTCAATCGGGCAATGCTCTAATGAACGACAGTTTCAATCAGCTAACCGCCATCAGAGAGATCAAAAAAGGACAAATTGAGAGTTATTTTGATGAACGTTTCGGAGACATGAATGTGCTGGCCAAAGTGCTTGAAGCATTTGAGCAGCGGGGGTTCAGGGAGCTTCAAACCCTGCATGATTTTCGGAAACGGCAGGTTGAGTCAGCTCTCCAAAATACCGATCCGTCATTGGTGGCGGAAACCCTGGATACTTCTATCCATCTGCTTACCGGTCGCAGCGAAGGACGGGTCATTTCCTACGGAAATCCATTGAGTACTCCTCCTGCCGCCTATCTTTCCCGGGCTCACAATGGAGAATCCGGCCGGGATGTTTTAACCGATGATAACGGAGAGCTGGAGATGAGAGTCTACTCTCCGCTGAATGTTGATGGTGAGAATCTGGTTCTCTCCACATACAGGTCCCTGGAAGCGGTTGTGGATGTTAATCTGTCAGGCAGCGGAAAAGATTTTTTTGACGAATACATTGATGAGTACGGCTACTACGATCTATTTCTCATTCATCCCGACGGGAAGATATTTTACAGTGTGGAGGAAGAACAAGATCTGGATACCAATATTATTTCCGGAGTGTATTCGGACTCCAGTCTGGGTGAAGCGGTAGCGAAGGCGCTGGAAACCCGGGCGTTTGCCTTCGGCGACTTTAAACCCTACGGGCCTTCCGGCGGTGAGCCGGCTGGATTTATAGCGGAGCCGGTGTTTTCCGGTTCCGAGATACATTTGGTTCTTGCACTGCAGTTGTCTCTGGATCGGATCAACGCCATTATGCAGGAGCGCAACGGTATGGGCGAAACCGGAGAAAGTTATCTGGTAGGTCCTGAAAAGCTCATGCGCTCCGATTCCTACCTGGATCAGGTAAACCGTAGCGTGAGCGCTTCCTTCGACCGGCCCTCACAGGGTTCGGTGGATACTGTCGCTTCCCGCAGCGCCCTGGCCGGAGAAAGCGGCGCAGAGGTGATTATCGACTATAACGGGAATCCCGTGTTGTCCGCCTACACGGCGGTGGACGTGTATGGCACGACCTGGGCGCTGATGTCGGAGATCGACGAGGCGGAGGTTCGCCGTCCCATAACGGTTCTTACCAGGCTTATCCTGATTTCTGCGGCAATCATGATAGCTCTTGCAATCGTTGCAGCGGTTCTGTTTGCCCGAAGCATTTCCCGGCCCATTCTGCAACTGGTTGCCGGTGCAGGGAATTTGGCCATCGGAGATATCAGCCTCAGCGATCTGGACCACAAGGATTTTGAAAAGATTCAGCGGCGCAGTGATGAGCTTGGAATCATCGGACGTTCATTTTCCGATCTTGCAGAGTATCAGCAAGAAAAAACCACAATTGCCGGGGAGATCGCGGCTAATAATCTTCAGGTGGAGGCGAAAATATCATCTTCAAAGGACACCCTGGGTCAGGCATTTTCAACCATGGTTAATTCCTTGAATGAAGTATTGTCTCAGGTGAACGAGACGGTGGAGCAGGTGAACGTCGGAGCCGATCAGGTAAGCCAGGCCAGCCAGGAGCTGAGCCAGGGAGCTACGGAACAGGCAAGCAGTCTGGAGGAAATATCCAGCTCGGTGACCGAAATCAGCGGACAATCCAAACAGAATGCCGAAAGCTCCGGGGAAGCCCTTTCCCTGGCACGTGAAGCCAGCGAGAACGCCGATAAAGGCCGGGAACAGATGGAACAGCTCAACACGGTCATGGAGCGGATCAACGCATCTTCAGACGAGATCAACAAGGTTGTGAAAGTCATAGATGATATTGCATTCCAGATTAATCTTCTCGCGTTGAACGCTAACGTGGAAGCAGCCCGGGCGGGAAAATACGGCCGGGGCTTTGCCGTGGTAGCCGATGAGGTTCGCAATCTGGCGAGCCGCAGTGCCGATGCGGTACAGGAAACAACCCAAATGGTGGGTGATACCGTATCGAATATTAAGGCGGGAACCGGTGCCGCCGAATCCACCGCAGCCCAATTGAACTCCAT
This sequence comes from Salinispira sp., assembly GCF_059431795.1. NCBI lineage: Bacteria > Pseudomonadati > Spirochaetota > Spirochaetia > Spirochaetales > Spirochaetaceae > Salinispira > Salinispira sp. Next base: position 45,575 of record NZ_JBXWXS010000041.1, on the reverse strand, counting down.
TGTTGAGAGTACCGGCAAGGTAGCCGGCCTGCTGAATGAAATTACCGCGGCCAGCCAGGAGCAATCTCTGGCTATCGAACAGATCAATGAAGGTCTGTCCCAAATCGATGAAGCCACCCAGTCCAATACCGCATCGGCAGAACAGAGCGCCGCCGCATCCGAAGAACTTGCAGGACAATCTCAGGAACTTCGGGGACTGGTTGCCCGATTTAAACTGGCCAAACACCGGGTGCAGCAGGCCATGCTTCCTGCTCCGGAGGAAAGCGAGGACCGCTGACCGGATTCGGATCGGTAGTTCTTGCGGGTCGGATAATCGGTATGAGGAGCGTCAGGCCGGCCCAATTCACAAGCTGCTCGTCCGGACGGCCTACTCGGCGGGGTGTTCGCCTTCGGCCTCGCCTCCAGATGTTCCCTTTAGCTCGCCCCGGTCCCGGGCCGTGAAGCAAAGCCGGATAAGGGCCGAGTAGCCGAACATGTAGACGGCATAGACGATCAACCCCACAACCGCAGTGACAGCATACCAACCGGAGCTAACCATGGCTCCGCTGTATGCTCCGGCTTGCGCTGCTGCAGCCGCATCGTAGAATGCCAAAGAACTCCCGGTTTGGGGGATCAAGTAGAGAAAACTGGTCAGCACCATCAAGAACATGGGAAGAAGGAAACTCAGAAGAATGAGACGGTTGTTCTTGAACAATTCAACGCTCTTTCTGGTTGAGGACCAGTAACGGTATTCCGTGGTAATGGTAATATAGATGGACGGCATGAGCCTGGCAATTCCCCATAAAACGGGAATGTACATGAGGAGCATTGGGGCAATCAGAGCATTCGGGTTATACTCATTGCCTCGCATGCTAATAAATATTACCGGCAGCATCAGTGCAATTCCCAGTAAAAACCAGGGCAGAATGCGCACCAGTACCGAAAGGGATGTAATAATCAGGTTCGGAATTTCCTTCACTGTGCGCAAAGCCCGCTCTCCTGAGATCAGTTCATTGGAATCGGAAGCAAGATACATGAACACATACAGGGATATCAGCCCAAAAAACATCGATACCAGCAAATGAGGCAGGAAAAACTCAAGCCAAAACCTGCTCATATCGTTGGCTGTCACCAGATCGGCCGTTGCCGGCATCATGATCTGAGTAAACAAAAGTCCGTATCCCACAGAAAGCACAGCCAGCAATGCAACCGCAGGCCATTTGTCCCGAAAAATTTTCCGTGCTTCAGTGAATAATTCTGAAAAGTTTGTAGTCATGAAAACCTCTTATTCTGTTGATATCTGTATCATAACAGTGCTTTAACAGGTCTGCAACAAGGATAAAAGCATCCCGGAACATCCTGCATCTAAAGCTAGGGCCGGAGTACATGAAGAAGATATGGCAGAGAACTTTGCCTGCACGGCTGAGTCTCCGTTGGGCAAAAGTGAGGAATGGCAAATGGAAGCAAAACAATACTTGGAGACAGAGTGACTCGCAATAGATATTTATTTCATCATAATCTCATATAATCTGAATCGTTTTTTTAACGAAACATCTTACGCTCTCTGCAATACAATTCAACAAGGAGAGTGGTATGGATGTACTTGGAAATGTCAGGAAGCTGGCAATAGGATTCCTGTTTGTGATGGTAATGACAGGTTCACTTTTTGCCGCCGGTGCCAATGAAAGTGGCAGCGGGGAAGAGGCGGAGGCGGAAAAATATGGTGATCTTCGTCCCGGTCTGGTGGATAAGGACGGAGATCTTGTGGCCGATGCTCCTGAAAACGAAGCGGACTGGGTTGATCCCGAGGTGCTTGTTTTCGCATATACCCCGGTGGAGGATCCTGAAGTCTACCGTGATGTCTGGGCGGAATTTCTTGCCCACCTTTCAGATGTTACCGGCAAGGAAGTACAGTTTTTCCCGGTACAGTCCAATGCCGCTCAGCTGGAAGCCATGCGTGCCGGACGTTTGCATGTAGCGGGTTTTAACACCGGAAGCAATCCCCTGGCGGTAAATGCAGCAGGTTTTGTCCCCTTTGCCATGATGGCGGGTGAAGAGGGCGAATTCGGATATGAGATGGAGATTATCACCCATGTGGATTCGGATATTACCCAGGTTGAAGATCTGGCCGGCAGAACCCTGGCTTTTACGTCACCCACTTCCAATTCAGGTTTCAAGGCTCCCAGTGCCCTTCTGAAAGGTGAGTTCGATATGATCGCCGATGAAGACTTTAATACAACCTTCTCCGGTGCCCATGATGCATCCATTCTCGGAGTTGCGAACAAGGACTATGAAGTAGCTTCCATCGCCAACTCTGTTCTTGCCCGGATGATTGAGCGGGGACTGGTGGATGAATCTGAAATCCGTACGGTATATACATCCCAGACTTTTCCCACAACCGGCTACGGTTATGTGTATAATCTTAAGCCCGAACTTGCCCAGAACATTCGGGATGCGTTTTTCTCATTTGACTGGGAAGGCACCCAGCTGCTGGAAGAGTTCGGCCAGAACGGTGAGTCCCAGTTCATTCCCATTACCTACAAAGAACACTGGGCTGTAATCCGGACCATCGATGAGGCTAACGGTGTTTCATACGATGTGAACTAAACTCATTGCTTCACTTCGTGCAATTCCGGGGGCTGTCTGTGCGTATGCATCAGACAGCCCCTGTTGTTGATTTCACCAATCTGCGATTCCGATAAGTCAGATGGAAATATCAAAATACATATGAGGATTTCAGCGTGATACGCATAGCCAATCTTGTAAAAGTATACGAAACCGGTGACAAGGCCCTTCAGGGAGTGAGCCTGACGGTGCCCAGGGGACAGGTGGTTGCCCTCATCGGACCTTCCGGGGCGGGGAAAAGCACTCTGCTGCGCTGCATTAACCGACTTGTAACCCCAAGCTCCGGTTCCATTACCCTTGATTCTTTGGAGCTGACTACTCTTCATAAGCGGCAGCTCAGACATGCCCGTACGAAAATGGGGATGATTTTTCAGGAATACGCCCTGGTAGAGCATATTACCGTGCTTGAAAATGTACTCTCCGGCAGATTAGGCAACATGCGGATGGTTCCCAGTCTATTGCGCCGTTACCCGGGCGAGTTGGTTGAAAAGGCATTGAGTCTGCTCCGGGAAGTTGGGCTTGAGGACCAGTTTGAAAAACGCGCAGATGCCCTCTCGGGAGGGCAGAGGCAGCGGGTTGGAATTGCCCGGGCACTCATGCAGGAACCCAGCCTTCTGCTGGTAGACGAGCCAACTGCAAGTCTGGATCCCAAAACCGCCCGGATTATCATGCGTCTGATAATTAATGCATGCCGGGAAAGAAATCTTCCTGCCATTATCAACCTCCACGATGTCCAACTTGCCAGACATTTTTCTGACAGAATTCTCGGACTGGAGAAGGGACGGATAGTTTTTGATGGAAAACCCGGGGAACTGAACGATGCAATTCTCACCAGGATTTACGGTGAAGAGGACTGGAAGTCAACTCTCACCGGTGCCGATGGGAATTCTGAAGGAAATATTGCCCCGACTGAAATGGCCCGGAATGCTGATCCTGAAAATTCCCATCTGCGACCCAATGAGCCAAAAACACAGAAGCATGAACCTCGACTGGAGGAGCGGATCGATGTCTAACAGGAATACATGGAGCCCTCCAGGTTACGTAGCGAAACCCTGGCAGAAAATTCTTATGTGGCTTCTGCTGATTCTGTTTGTTGTTTCCGGCTTACAATCCATTGAACTGCGCTGGGACCGACTGGTTGTGGGTGCGGAGCGATTTCAGCGTTTTGTTTCAGGATTTCTGCATCCTGACTTTACATCCCGGGGTGAGGTGATTCTGGATGGGATTATCGAGAGTCTCACCATGACCGTTGTGGCAACCGCATTAGGTGTTGTTCTGTCAATTCCCATTGCCCTGGGCGGGGCCTCTAACATTGCATCAACGCCCATCTATGTAGTTTGCCGGGCAATTATCACCCTTTCGCGGACCTTCCAGGAAGTGATTATTGCAATTCTATTTGTTGCCATGGTGGGCTTCGGCCCCTTCGCCGGCGTGCTGACCCTTGCATTTGCCAGCGTTGGTTTTCTGGCGAAGTTGCTGGCAGAAGATATTGAAGAGATTCAGGAGATACAGCTTGAGGCTCTTCGTTCAACCGGCGCCGGCTGGCCACAGGTAATCTCCTACGCGGTGATTCCGCAGATTAAACCCAGATTACTGGGGTTGTCCCTCTACCGTCTGGATATCAACTTCCGGGAGTCCTCGGTCATTGGAATTGTGGGTGCCGGGGGAATCGGCGCGGCCCTGAGCACTTCGTTTTCCCGCTATGAATACGGCACCAGTGCCGCCATCCTGTTGCTGATCATTGCAATCGTGCTTCTCACCGAATATGTTTCCGGACATATTCGCAGACGAATCAATTAAAGGATTATCTGTTATGCCTCTGGTGAATAAAGACACATATCGGATTTGGAAACGTCACAGCAGACAGGAGTCCCTGATTCACTGGTTCATTACCACCGGGGTTCTGCTATTGTTTTTTATCAGCTTTCGGGTGATTTCTGCCAATACGCTCTGGGTATTCGTTCTGGATGCACCCAAACAAGGTTGGGATATACTCACCCGGATGATTCCCCCCGAGCTTTCCTATGCTGGAAAGCTTTGGCAGCCTCTTTGGGATACCATTGTGATTGCCAGTTTCGGGACTCTGGGGGCGATCATCATCGCCTTTCCTGTTGCCTTCTTTGCTGCGAAAAACACCAGCCCTGCCGGGGGAATATTTCGCCCCGTTGCTCTTCTTCTGATTGTTACTTCCCGTTCGATTAACAGTTTGGCCTGGGCAATTATGCTTGTTACCATTCTCGGTCCCGGGATTCTTGCGGGTATCCTTGCCATCACTCTACGCTCCATCGGCTTCGTAAGCAAATTGTTGTACGAGGCAATAGAAGAAATTGATTACCGCCAGGTTGAGGCTGTGCGATCAACCGGAGCGTATCCTCTACAGGTTCTGCGAATTGGCGTACTGCCCCAGATTATGCCCGCCTTTACCAGCATCTCCATGTACAGATGGGATATTAACATCAGGGAATCCACCGTTCTGGGACTGGTCGGCGCCGGTGGAATCGGGCTCCAGCTTCAAGCTTCCATTAACGTTCTCGCCTGGCGCAGAGTGGCGGTGATTCTGCTGCTGATCCTGGGCACAGTGGTGATCAGCGAACTGATAACCGCCCGGGTGAGGAAAAATCTGCTCTGAGTGCATCTTCCAATTTGACTTCCTCTTCTGACTGAGTACCTTTGGAGAAGCAGGTTGGAGAACCAGGTTGGAGAAGCAGGTTGGAGAAGCAGGTTGGAGAAGCGACCATGAAAAATATCCGGCAAAAAAGATCTAAAGCAATGCGGAGGCAATATGAAACTTCAGGGAAAAACCATTGGAATGCTTGTGGGACCGGGATTTGAAGAACTGGAATTCTGGGCGGTTTACATGCGCATGAAAGAAGAGGGTGCGGATATTCGTGTTATGGGGCTGAACAAAAACGAAAGCTATGTGGGCAAACACGGGGGCATGACGGCAACCTCCCAGTATGGTCCCGGTGAACTGGGGGTAGACGATCTTGATGCCCTGTTGGTTCCCGGAGGCTGGGCGCCGGATAAATTGCGGCGTGTGAAAGAGTATACATCGCTCATTCGGGATCTGGACGCAAAAGGGAAAGTCCTGGGCTTTATTTGTCATGCGGGCTGGTGCGCCGCCAGTGCGGGCATCATAAAGGGCCGCAAAGCCGCCGGTTCAGAAGGCATTAAAGACGATCTGGTGAACGCCGGGGCAATCTGGGAAGACGTTCCCGCCCTTATCGACAAAAATATCGTGTGGGGCAGGGTGGTGGAAGATATCCCTGAGTACAACCGGCTGCTGGTGGAAACGTTGGGCGGCTGAATATGGTTGGGCGGATGAATTAATATGCCGCCGTTTTCAGCCAAGCTCCACTCATACTACACCTCCGTCCCCGCTGTTATTTTCTCCCTCGAGGGATACACTATTTTTATACGGAGGAATGGATTATGAAAAGGAAGATTCTGGTTTTGTTGGCTGGTATGCTGCTGTGTGCATCCGGATTGACGGCCCAGGACAATGCTCTTGTCCGGGGACATTACATGCCCGGCAATTTTCAACTTACAGCGGATGTGGGCGCCCGATTGAACTCCTATGACGGCCTTGGCGTGGCCCTGTATCCGGAAGCGGAACTCTTACTGACCAAGCTTCGCCCCGGCGGGGTGTTTTCTATTGATATTAGTGGCTTGGGCTTCGCCCGTGTTGGGTTGAATATGGGAGGACTGAATCCTGGAATGGAGCTTGGCGCCGGAGGAATGGCCGGGTTTCACTTCGGATTGAACGGGCTATCAGTACCCGGAATGGAGTCCTTTTCTCCACTGGATATTGTCGCTGCCTTCGGGTTGGGTTTTGATATCAGCAACGCCCGTTTGGCATTTGCAGCCCAGTCCGGTCTGCAGTATTTCATAACTCCACATATTGCTCTGCGTCTTATGTATCGGCATTTCGGTACAAACAGTGATGCAACCATCGGCATAGCGTTCAAAACCGGGAAAGGGGAGCAGGGCGACACTCTGGATCTTGGAGCTGAACTCGGTGAAATTAAAGAAGGCATTCGCATCCTTGAGGGTAACGCCGCATTTATGCAGTTTCAAGCGTTCTACATGATGGCAATCGGGTATTATCCCTATGCCTGGAACGATCTCCAAGAAAATGAATCAACCCGCTGGAAGCTTGAAACAACTGACGGTGATGTCATGACAGTTTCACGCGGTCTTCTCGCCAGTACTCCCGACGGCAGCTGGCAGCAACTGATCTGGGAATCTCAAGGAGATCGGGTCTTGTATGAGTTTTATGTGGACCGCCGGGGTCAGGTGACAGAACTGCGCTACCGTTATCCGGAGAGCGAGCAGATGATCTACTTCCCCGGGAGGAATGAAACCTACCTGAGCTTTCAGGATGAGGAACTACGATTTGAAGATTCCGGCTACGAGTTTGTGGGTAATGAAACGGTGCAGGTGGAAGCAGGCCGATTTGAAGCTGATCATTACCGCCACATAGAAGAGGATGGAGAGAATAATTTCTGGATCAATGAAGAGATTCCCGGCGGAATGGTGAAATACAGTTTCAGTGACGGGGACGCGACTCTTGTTGGTGAGCTTCAAGCTCTCGGTTTTTCGTTGAATCCTGAACTTGGCGAATATTAATGTGAAAGCCGGAAAATTCCCTTGGTACCTCTGGACGGCAGCGCTTGGGGTGCTGCTGTCCAGTACGTCCCGCAAAAAGAATGAACCATTCACCTAACGATTGCAGATTGCGAAAGCGAGTAGGTAAGCAAGTTGTCTGAAGACCCTTTCATCGATAGTTTCGAGGAGTGTCCATACCTTCAATGCATTCGTAATTACCAATGGACTGGATCCTGAATCCAGCCGACATTATTCACCGCTGATCAATTCTTTGAGAATTGGATTAGGAAACCTTCTGCGGGGTACAATGGCATAGAAGGTTTCCCTTATATCCGGTAGGCGGTGGATTTCTTTAAGGCTTCCGGATTCCAGTTCGTCCTTTACCACGATAGGCGGCACAACCGCCAATGCGGTTTTCTCCCGAGACAAAAGCCGGAGCATGGTCATGTCATTAACCTCAGCTGCAATGCTTGGGTGTATGTCCCAGCGATCCATGAGTGCATTGATGCTCAGCCTGATGTTGCTTTCCATGCTGGGAAGCAGCAGAGGCTCTTCTGCCAGAAGTTCTTTCAAGCTTCGTGACTGATAGTTTTTCTCCGGATCTCCCACCAGGCTAACAGGTTGGTGGGAGATTAAATGGGATACCCAGGGTGCGGACGAATCACTGATTGGTGCATGGTTCGCAAGGGCGATATCCATGCTGTGATTTTCCAGACTCTTCAAGAGATGACTGAGAGAACCGGATGAAACCCGCAGTTCAATTTCCGGCCTACCCATCAGTGGGCGGAGAAATCCGATCTGAAAATTTCGTGAGAGGGTTGTGATAGCTCCCACACGAAAGACACTCCGTTCCACTGCATGGTTATGAGTAAGCTGATACAGTAATTCCTCCCCGGTTTTGAAGATGCTGTCCGCATAATCTAAAACCAGGCGTCCGGCTTCAGAGATGTCGAGCCGTCTCCCGTTTCGGTAAAAGAGATCATGCCCTAACTGTACTTCAAGGGTTTTGATTTGAACGGATAGGGCCGACTGACTGATGTTCAGCTTTTCTGCAGCACGGTTGAGTTTGCCCTCATGTGCAACATACCAAAAATATCTCAGGTGGTTGTAGTTTATCGACATACTTATATTCTATTTTATAGAACTACAAGAAGCAAATATTATAATTTTTATTAGGAAAAGAATTCTTTATCATTCCATTTGAATATGGCAACGATCCCCATGTGGATACATCTAAATATCCGATGCGGGACACCAAAGGAGGTAGTAATGGAATGGTTATTGGGATTCGGTTCCCGCTTTGTCACCCAGCTTCAGTCGCCTACACTGGCGTTTCTCATAGGAGGCGCGCTAATCGTCGCAATGGGCAGCAGGCTGAGCATCCCCAATTCTATATATCAGTTTATAATTTTTCTGCTGCTCATACGGATAGGGATGAAGGGGGGAATTGAAATTAGATCGGCAGAGATACAAGAGATGATCTTTCCCGCAATAATTTCAGTTTTCACCGGTATTACGATTGTCTTAATGGGAACAGCTGTATTTTCATTGCTTCCCCAGGTCCGCTGGAGCGATGCTACGGCTACAGCTGGACTATTCGGTGCAGTAAGTTCATCCACATTGGCCGCCGCAATGGTTTCGCTGGAAGAGCAGTCTGTGTTTTTTGAGGCATGGGTTCCTGCACTTTACCCCTTCATGGATATTCCCGCACTAATTCTCGCAATTGTGCTATCCAAGATGGGAAACAGGAAATCTGGCCGGGAATCGGAAACCTCACACAGCATTCTGGAGATTATTAAAGAAAGCCTTCAGGGCTCAGCATTATCTGCGCTTATTCTGGGGCTGGTACTGGGGATATTTGCCCGTCCCGAATCGGTGCTGGAGGGCTTTTATGATCCCATATTCCGGGGATTGCTTTCCGTGCTCATGTTTATACTCGGCATGGAAGCCTTCTCACGCTTGACCGAACTGAAACAGATAGCCCATTGGTTTGCCATATACGCCTTTGCAGCACCGCTGATTCACGGATTGATCGGTTTTGGGCTGGGGTATGTTGCTCATATTCTGGTTGGATTCAGCCCCGGAGGAGTGGTGCTACTCTCGGTGATTGCTGCTTCCAATTCGGATATTTCCGGGCCTCCCACGCTCCGGGCAGGAATACCCGCTGCAAATCCATCAACCTATATCGGGGCATCCACCAGCATTGGAACACCGGTCGCAATCGGAATTTGCATCCCTCTGTTCGTTTCGCTGGCGGAGATGGTGTTTGGGGTATAAAGATAGATAATAGGAGGTAGAAGATGTTTTACGATGCAATCAAGCTGATAATAATTACAGAAAAACTGATATCCCGAAAGGTGTGTGAGATCATCGAACAGGCCGGGGCCAAAGGCTACACCATGGTTCCCGCAGGCGGCCGGGGTTTACATCATTTCCATTCAACAGACGCCCGTGCCAGTATTGTGGACGATTTCAGCGAACTGAAAATTGAAGTGATTGTATCCCAGAAGGAACGTGCGGAATCGATTGCCGAGACAATTATGGACAAACTGTTCCGGGATTATCCGGGGATAATATACCTTGAAGATGTGAAAGTTATTCGCAAAGACCGTTTTTAGCACCGATTCCATATGTCTGCAGCCATCCGGCTTCAGCGGCCTTTCCCCCGCTCAGTCATCGGAGAGATCCCAGCCGGGGAGGGCTTGCTGGAGAGCTTGACTGTCATGTAGCTGTAATAGAGGTGAACTGTCCGGAGCTTGAAAGGTTTGGGGAGACCATGGTGTAACGTTTACTCCCGGCAGCGCTTGCTTGAGCAGTTCCGGGTTGAGCGTCGGGGATTTTTCCCATTCTTCCAAAATCTCGGTCAGGGTTTTCAGCTCTTCACTCCCCACATAATTTGGTGCCCGTGGAATATCGGAAAACCGTGACCCCAGGTCATAGCGGTCCATGATATTTCCCTGGAATACGTAGTATTTTTCCAGGTTGGAGTTCAGGGTATTGATCTGTTCTGCAGATAATTCCCCCCGTTGGGAGAGCTGGTCATTCAGCTCGCGCATCGCTTCAAGGGTTTGCTCTGTATTGGAAGCAAGGACCCTGGTGGAATTATCCAGCTCTTTCAGAAGTGAAACGATGGTCTGTTCCGCATGCTGTCCAGGATTCATTTCCGCCCACAGTCTGAGCAGCTCCTTTTTGGTTTCCATGCTTCGCTCGCTATTGATCAGATCGTACAGTTCGACAAACTCTTTCATTTTCTGAGTAGTGTTCAACTGATGTGCAATGAAAAGGGGAACCGCAGCAGCCACCAGGGTAATGATGATCTTCAGCAATGCATCCAGAAAATACCGTGTACGGCCGGATAATTCGGACATTGAAATACCTCCCTTGAAACGAACCGGGTGAATAAGACGTACATTTGTCATTTTCAATAGATGTCAGGCAGGTTGCATTATGGGTATCAATATTTCCATGATATAAAATGGGAAGAAGGCCATCAATACCTGCCATCTCCATTGGGATAGAAACCAGAATCTTCTTAACCTTGTCTGGCTGAAAAACTGGGGCGATCAACGTAGACTCATAATTCCTCTATGCCATTAATACAGATGTCGGCATATTGGAGAATTGCATCTTGTTCATCCCGTTCAAAGCGGTCCCAGACCCGGTAGGGCATGGCAAGCCGGTGATTAGTCTTTAATATATTGCGGTTCCGGTGGAGAAAATGCCAGTACAGTGCATTGAACGGGCATGCATTCTCGCCATGGCGGAGTTTCTTATTGTAGGCACATCCCTTGCAATAATCAGACATTTTATTGATATAACTGGCACTGGCAGCATATGGTTTGGTGGCAACCATGCCGCCGTCGGCATATTGACTCATCCCGCGGGTGTTGGTGATTTCCACCCACTCAAAGGCATCTATATAAATTCCCAGGTACCATCGGTCCACCTCATCCGGATCAATTCCCGCAAGCATGGCAAAATTTCCGGTGATCATGAGTCTCTGGATATGATGAGCATATGCATTCTCCAGACTCTGACTCACGGCTCCCACCAGACAATTCATCCGGGTTTTCCCCGTCCAATACCATGAGGGAAGAGAACGATGGGCGTCGAAATAGTTAAGCCGGGCATATTCAGGCATGCTTACCCGGTAGACGTGGCGCATATATTCTCTCCATCCCAGAATTTGCCTGATAAACCCTTCCAGACTGGCGAGAATCCGCTTGTCCCGGCCGGCCGCATCCTGCCATTTAGCCAAAGCAGATTCAATTACTTCTTTGGGTGATATTAATTTGATGTTAAGGGCAAAGCTGATGAGCGAGTGATACAGATACGGTTCGCCGTCAACCATGGCATCCTGGTATGTGCCGAAATTCACCAGTCGTTTGCTGAGAAACTTATTCAAGCCTGCCAGTGCCTGTTCACGGTTTTCCGGCCAGGGAAAATCTTTCGCATGGGGGGTGCCGAAACTCTCCACACCCGCATCCCGGATGTCATTCCATAAATTCTTTTCGCTGCGAATGGGGTAGGGCCATGGCGGTATAGATGGCCGGTCTTTTATTGGTGAACGGTTTTCGCTGTCATAGTTCCACTTGCCTCCCATGGGTGCATTGTCGGTCATAAGGTATCCGGTCTGTTTCCGCATATGACGGTAAAATCGTTCCATGGTTGGTATCTTGCTGTCCTTCATTAACGGATCAAATTCTTCCGGAGAGCTGATGAAATGTTCTGTAGAAACCTTCCGGGTCAGCATACCGGATTCTTGGGCCAAGGAAGCCGCGAACTTTTCCAGTTCATGTTCCAAGCGGTACTCATCCGGTTGTTGCCAGGAAAAACTCAGCGGCCTATACAGTTGGATTAGATCGCTGATGTTGTGGGAGAAGTTGTGCCGGTTATTCGAATCACCCAGACGGACATAGTGCACTCTGTGCCCCAGTTGTTCCAGGCGGGAGGCAAATGCCCGCATAGCCGAAATTACACCGATCAGCTTCTGTGCATGATGAAGAGTGTAATCGGTCTCCGATCTCTGCTCCGCCATTATATACAGTACGCTGTCATCCACCCGGGAAAACCAGGAGTGTAAAATATTCAGCTGATCCCCCAGAACAAGCCGAATATGATCAACCGTTTTTTTATTACTCATTGCTTAGCTAAGGTGAACTGGCTGAAGTGGTTTTTCAGCTGCAACGCATCCTGATGGAGCTTATTGCTGTTTTGACCGATGGAGCTGGCCATTTCCAATAATTCCTTCACATGCTTCAGGATTTGCTGTGTTTCACCCCGTACGGAATCTGCTGTGGTGCTGGTCTGATGAGAAGCTTCGTCCACAGCCTGAATGCTTTTATCTAATTCCATGCTTCCCTCGGCCACCGTTCGGTTGTGATCTTTCAGCTGCTGCATACGTTCAACGATGAGACGGGAACTCTCTTCCATTTCAAGGGAGGCAGATGCAATTTCCTCCAGACCGGCGGTGACATCGTCACCGACCCTTTTGACTTGAGCAAATGAGCTATCAACCGATTCGAGACTCTTATTGCTTTCTTCAATGCTGTGGATCACACCCTTTACAAAGTTTGCAGAATTTTTGGAATTTTCAGATGTGGATTCGGCAAGTTTCCGAATTTCCTGGGCCACGACGCTGAATCCTCTGCCGGCATCTCCTGCGTGGGCTGCTTCAATGGCAGCATTCATTGCAAGAAGATTTGTCTGGGCAGCCACGGCGTCTATTACCTTGTTGATGTCTGATAGGCTGTTTAGTTGATTCATTACTTCTTCCATGGCCCGCAGGCTGCTGCCCAGATTGTTCTGACTCTCCCCGGTTACGGATTTTAGTGAAGCTGCTGAATCCTTTCGTGCCTGGGCAATCTCAGAAATGTTTTTCGCGCTGGCCAGCATCTGTTCAGCGGCACTGGATGTTTCTTCCACCGACTCTGTCTGGGTGTCTACGCTTTTGTGCAATCCTTCTGCGATCTCTCTCATGGTTTGGGTTTCTGCGGCTGTGAGATTACTGTTCGCATTCAGGTTTATTATTACGCTGTTTATTTGCTCCATCTCATTGCTAATTTGAGACAGAAGACCCTTTTCCTGTTCCACCAGGCTGTCCAGATCTTCGCTTTGGATGGTGTTTCTGTCGGTGCTTTCAACTCCATCCTGCAGGATTCTGCGGAGCTCATTAATAAAATGGTTTAATCTCACAAAGAGTTGACCCAGCTCATCCCGGCTGGGTACATCCAGCATCTGGGTCAGATCTTTTTTTGAGAGCGCGGTAATGCTCTCCATAGAGTTTTCCAGAGGCTTACTCATAATCCGGGAGAGAAAAAACACGAGAATAAGGGTCAATAACAAAAAAGGCACTGCAACCAGGCTGATCCTGGGAATCGATTCCATAATTGAATAGCCCGCTGAAATGGGCATCAGGGTGACCCCGATTGCACCAATGAGAAATGCACCCACCACCACCGTGACACTTAAGAAGAGTTTGGAGGTGAGACCTCCGCGAACCTTATCTTCGAGCAGCTTTTCTTCGGGGATCAGTTGCTCCATTTCGGAGGATGTGCCCACCACCATGAGTATCCCGAAAAAGAGCCCCACGGCAGCCGAATACATCCCGGTAATCATCTGCGCTTCAGCGTTGGCAGCGAAGCTGCTTTGGCCATGGAAAATCAGAGAAAAAACGAGATTATTGATACCCCCCCACAGTAACAGCCCGTACCTGTAGGTTAATAGCCAGATAAATTTTCCACTGGAGGCCAGCATTCGGATAATCAGGAAAATTCCCAGTCCGGCAATAAGGGCTGAACCAAATAAATAGAACAGCGCTACCCCTGGAATGGCGGTGAAAAACTCTCCGGCTGTGGCCAGGCCGGTCGCAATATCTGAAAATGCCAGAGCAATGGGGATACTGAGTGTGAGTAATGCATAAAAGAGAACTATTTTAAGCTTATTCCGTAAAAGACGTAAACTTGAGAGCATTAGATTATCCTCCCCGTGTGCAGCCGGAAGTACAGACAGCCAGTATTATTATTAACTAACTAAAGTATAGGGCTTTATGGAAGGTAATTCAAATATGTTTTCATTGCTGCAGGGTTTTCAGGAACGCCAATGCCTCCCGGTTAAACGCCCGGGGATTGACCAGAGGTGAGGGATCCATGGAATTGTCCACTGTTCTGAATGTAGAGTTGGGAAGCGCTTCGGCAATTTTTCTGTTGATATCCACAAAGAACGAACCGAACCCATTGCCCACAATTATCAGCGCCGGAACTTCCAGGGCTCCCAGACAATTCAGCGTACGAATGCGGTTAATCCCCTTCCGGGCTCTGATCAGTTGGGTGAAATCGGCTTTAAGACTTTGAGCGTACATGTAATCCCGAGCCCTACTGGCAAACTCACCCTTGTAGGCAGAGGCCATCCCCCTGGCAAACATCTTGCGGCCCAAAATTCGGAACAATCCGAAGCCGATAATCTGGGATGCTCCAAGGATTCGTTCTTTGAGTGACCGTAATTCGCCGAAACTGTCTGAGATAATCATCGCCGATACATGCTGGGGATAATGGCAGCTGAAGTTCATTGAGATTACCCCTCCCATGCTTACCCCACATACAATGACAGAACTGAGCTGCAGCTGTTCAAGAACCTCAAGGATCTGATCGTTCCACTCATTTAGCGCGTCTTTTTGAATGTCACCGCTTTCTCCGTGTCCGTACATATCAATGGCGATGACGAAGAAACCATGTTTTGGGAACTCTTCAATCTGATACTTCCAGGATGATATTTCAGCCCCCAGGCCGTGGATGAGAAGCAGGGGGGTGTCCTGCCTATTGCCGTACACTTCAAAATGAACGGCTCGTTCCTGTTTCGATGTGATTGTCATCCATGATCTCCTGATTGCCGGTGTAGATATATCATTTTAAACCAACGGGGCTGCCTTGGTATACGGCAGCCCCGGGTGAACCTAAACAAATGGAATATTACAAGCCGTTCACCGAATACACCGCATACCCCCGAGGAGGAGCCCACAGCTCAACCCATCCGCTGGAGTTTGCATATTTACTGGAGGGCTGATAATTCTGGGAACTATTGGACGAATACCATGCGTATGATTTGAGAGTTTTTCCCCTCAGGTACCCGTTGTTGGTCTGAACCCAGCTGCCCTTCCAGGAATTGGGACTATCGTTAATTACCACGATGTATCCTGGGCTGCTGGAGGAGCTTCCGTATGCTCCGTAGATGAGAAGATCGCCGTCATTGGTTTTCAGCTGCTCGATGGAAGGAGCTCCCCCCGCCAGCTGACCACGGACCCAAACCAGCTGATCAATTCCATTTCCCCACTGGCCGCCCAGATCATCCAATCCGTAGTCAAAGTAATCCTTGTACCAAATCATGGGATATCCCTGGTAGGTCAGGATGAATGCGTATGCCAGCATTTTATCGTTATAAATCTCATTGGTATCGTGGTTTCCCACGAAGGTAACCGCTCGGTAGGGATTCTTTGATGCAAAACTCTTGGAGTGATCCACCAGGTTGGGTAGGTAACCTCCGCCGGATGTATTGTTGCAGATATCTGCAAGGGTGTAGTAGGTGGCGAAATCGAAGGCGGACATGTTCGCCTCCCTGGTCCACCAGTCCAGAGTTGAAGTGTTTGAATCCCAGTACTCACCCACGGAGAAGGTATTTCCGGTTGCAGACTTCATATCTTTGACAACCCATGGGTAAATCCCTTTTACATAGTCGAATCGCCACTGATCGAATCCTGCGTTATTATCGTTCATCAACCAGTTCATCCAGTCCTTCATATCGTTATACGGACTTCCGGAAGTATAGGTCACATCAGGATACCCCCCAAAGGCACCTGAATCATTTGAACTGTAATTGTTAGGATGAAAATCGTACCAATGCCATTGAGCCTTGCCCGAAGCAACCTGTGAAAAATCTGTCCAGGTATTGGAGTTTGTCACCGGATTCCATTCAGACTGACCGCCGGAGCGGTGGTTGAGAACAATGTCCGCCATGACCTCAATTCCGTAGGAATGATAACGGCTTATTGCTGACTTCAGTTCCTGCTGGGAACCAAAACGGGTTTCCACAGTACCTTTCTGGTAGTGTTGTCCCAGGTCGTAATAATCGTAGGGATCATAGCCCATGGAATAGCCGCCGCCTTCCGCCTTGGATGCAGGAGGAAACCAGATTACATCAATCCCATAACCACCGGACATGTTCGCAAGGTCGTCGGCTTTGTTTTTCAGGGTGTTGTACCAGTTACCACCGCCCGGTACGTCCCAGTAGAATCCCTGCATCATCACACCGGAGCTGTTTCCCACCCCACGGGAAGCAAGATCGGCTTGAGCAGAGGAATCGGGCATCAGCCCGTTTGAACAGGACACAAGAAATAGCGCAAGAGCTATCGCCAGCATCGATTTAATCAATACTTTCATACGAGACTCCATTCAATAGTAGATGTTTAGCAAAAGCGCTTTCCCCAATTACATGCATGCTACGCCCGCTTTTTGGTTTTGGCAAGGAAAATTTCTTAAGCCTTTATTATACAATGATTTAACGTGGATCTCTATTGCAGTATTGATGGAATTTAGCTTTTTGGAAGCGTTTCCACTCCGGCTCTCCACACTCTTTCGGGCATTATAAATTAGGTATGAGCGGTAACAGGGTAGGCTATCGAGCTCATATCCAGATCCCCCCGGACAAACATGGGGTCATCCTCTTCTTCTGCGTTAAATTCTCGAGACTCAATCCCGATGCCCCGGGCCTCCAGCTGAAAGTGAAAAATCGTGTGCAGAGTCTTTGGGGTTTGGAGGGATCCCAGGACTGAGGCAAGGTTCACCAGCTGGGTTGAAATGAGACCATACATATTCAGAGTATCACCGTCCAGGGAGTAGAGAGCAATCAAGTCCTGTTTTGAACCATAAAATATCTGTTCCCGAAATACCTCCAGGCAGTACCAGTACAGAATATCCCGATTATCTTTGAAGGCGAAGCGGGGATAAAAATCGAGAACCGTATGATTGGCGAAAAGATAAAAGGCTTGGCACACGCTCCCGTATTCTTCAATGACCCGTTTCATCAATTTCCCTGCCTATCTTTCGAAGCTGATGCCGAAGGCCCGGCCACAAAGATCGTCGAAGCTCCGCCGCAATGTGTCATTGTGTTTATAATCGTAAATTTATTTCATGGAATCCTGATCTCCACCTGGCCGGTTTGATATCCGGCCAGGCATTTTGTTTACTTACTCCATATCCCAGCGAAAGCTGAATAGGGAAGCCAGAATTCCCAGGATTGCAACTATGCTGAGTACTGATATCTGAGGTAGAAAATTTATCATCCCCTCTCCCTGAGACAGTCCGTTCAGAAGAATAATCCCGTGACGAAGGGGCAGTACCACGGCAATCTTCTGTACGGCGTCCGGAAAAACCTGAAATGGGATGGTGGTTCCGGAAAACAACAGCATGGGAAAATACACGGCGCTGCAGAGGATCCCCGCACGTTTTGCATCCCGCGCACTACTTGCGATAACCAGGCCGATTGAAAAAATCGAAATGAGCACAAGGAAGAATCCTGGGATCATGGAAAGTAGTGAAGCATCGAATTTGAGGCCGAACACGAGTACCCCGGTGAGGGTGACCAACAACGCAGATAATACCGCCACAGCGGTTTGCACCGCAAACTGCACTGCAAGAAGGATCCCCGGATGAACCGGAGTTACCTGAAGGTGTTTCAATACTTTCCTGCTGCGGTACTCAGCCAGCACCAAGGGCAATCCCATCAGCCCTACAGCACAGATTCCCACCGACATAAACGCTCCGAAGGTATGCTCCAACATGCTGCTTTCCCGGGGAGGATAGATGAGGCCCACCACCAAGAGAATGATCATCGGCATGAGGATTGCAAACAGGAGCATGTCGGCACTTCTAAAGCTGAGCTTCGTTTCGATTTTGAGCAATGTAAAGAATGCTTTCATGCTTCACCTCCCACCAGATTAATGTATGCTTCTTCCAGCCCAGGTATTGGCAGATGTTCATCGCCGTGATTTGATCTCCGCCCTGTTTGCTTGAGCTCTTGTATGGATCCTTCCGCAATTTTACGGCCGGCTTTTAGAATCATCCCACGGTTGCACAGATGCTCCACTTCATCCATGAAATGGGAGGTAAGAACTACCGTGCATCCCTTCCGTTGAAGATCCTGAATAAACGCCCAGCTGGCACGGCGTGCCAGCGGGTCCAGACCGCTTGTGAGTTCATCTAAAAACACCAGCTCCGGATTATGAATGCATGCCAGTAGAATACTCAGCTTTTGTTTTTCTCCACCGGATAAAGATTCTGCGGAGCTTTTCCTGAGTGTGTACAAGTCAAAATCCTCGAGCATGCCAATCCAATCATTCTCATAAGCATAGAGGCTGGCTGTCATTTCACAAAGCTCTTCCACCTTGATGGAAGGCTGCCATGCGGAGTCCTGAAACTGAACTCCCACCTTTGTGTAGAGTTCCCGGCGGTTTTCGCGTGGATTCATACCCAGAATTGAGACATCTCCTGAGTCAGTCGTGCGGGTGCCGAGAATGCACTCCAGGGTGGTGGTTTTCCCCGAGCCGTTCGGCCCGAGAATTCCGAAAATCTCACCACGATGTACCGTGAAATCAAGCTCTTTTACCGCATGCAGGTCACCATAATGTTTATCCAGTCCCTTCACTTTCAATACTGCATTCTTTGTGACGTTCATTTTATTTCCTTTTTCTGTTTAGAAGCCTCTTTCAGGCCGGGCTCCGCTTTTGTATCGGAAGCTGGATCTCGGTCAGCCAATTGTCAGGATTATCTCGATTCCAGATTCCGTCAATATAGCTTTCCCGGGGATGGTCTGTCGGAACCCATCCGTTCGCCTCCACCCAGGAGAAGAGGGCGTTATAGCTTGATCTTAGATCATCGTAGCGACCCCGGTGTAGAATGCACGCTGCCTCCCGCACCGCTTGGATGGTTTTGAACCGGACATTTTTAGAATCTGCCCTGGGAGCAGTAACCGCCTCGCAGATTTCAACATCTATGTCCTGTTCCCGGTACTCGCCGTCATGATAGATGGTGAAGCAATAGGCGGGCTCCCTGCACTCCGCTCCCACCTGTTCCATGTATTCGCCCATTTTCGGGACGATATCGAAAAATGTATCGTAGCCCGGAACCATGGTGCGCATGGACGCCACAATGACTTCAGGCAATGCTTTAATACGTATTTCAGAATTCATTTCCTCTGCTCCTTCGAGTTTTTCCTGATATCGCCGTACCTGCTCCAGACGTGCCTGCTCAGCTGCAATCGTTTTCTTTAGTTGTTCCGCCCGCTGATTCAGTAAAACATTCAGTTCGATTCTGTCTTCCAGGTAGGCCTGAATGTCGGTCAGTGAAAAACCCAGGGCTTTCATGCTCAAAATTTTCCGGATAACCGGAAGCTGATCGCTGCTGTAGTATCTGTACCCCGTCCAATCATCGGTTTTGGCGGGTTTCAACAGTCCGATGCGGTCGTAATGCCGCAGGGCCTTTGGAGTGACCCGGTTTATCTTGGAAAAATCTCCGATTGAATACATATGTTCTCCTGCGCAAGAGATATAGGTATTCTACGGATTCCCCTAAGGGAAAGGTCAAGCGGAATTTGAATTTATTATCCGAATGTTTCTTTGATATTGTGCGAGGTAGCCTCTCGGGCATCAGATTGCTATAATTCCATGTGATCTGCAGGTGCTTCATGAACAGCATACTATTGAGCGTGCAGAAAAAGCTATCACATAAAAACGGGGATTCCATGGAAAGTATTTTTAACGGGGACAGCTACCAGAGCGGTGAATCTAAGAAGCTGCCTTTTGTCCACTATCTTTTTCTCGGCAGCCGCTGGGGTATGTATTTCACATTTATTAAAGACGTTGTTTTCCGCTACCGTCAGGAAGTGATTGACGGCAAGTATGACGATCAACGATGGGTAAAGAGCTCTCAGGATTCTTTAAGGATCGTTGAGCGTTTCGGAGGCCGTTTTGATATCCGGGGAATGGATAA
Organism: Salinispira sp.; assembly: GCF_059431795.1. Lineage (NCBI taxonomy): Bacteria > Pseudomonadati > Spirochaetota > Spirochaetia > Spirochaetales > Spirochaetaceae > Salinispira > Salinispira sp. Next base: position 25,326 of record NZ_JBXWXS010000041.1, on the reverse strand, counting down.
TCTTCAAAAAGAAGACGGCCCATTTGTAATCATTGCAAATCATATGAGTACTCTGGAGACAGCGGTATTGCCGGGGATTGTGCGTCCCCATATGCCGGTGACCTTTGTGGTGAAAAAGAAGCTCACCGAAGGAAATGTATTCGGCCATATCATGCGGAGCCGGGATCCCATTGCCGTGGGAAGGGTGAATCCCCGGGAGGATCTTGCAACCGTACTGAAAGAAGGTACGGAAAAACTGGCAAACGGAATATCTATTATCATTTTCCCCCAATCCACCAGGACTGCTGAGTTCAGTCCCGAACGGTTCAACTCACTGGGTGTTAAGCTCGCAATACGGGCCGGGGTGAAGGTGATTCCCATTGCTTTGAAAACAGATTTTTGGGGTGAGGGAAGCGTTATCCGGGGCTTTGGGCGGATCTCCCGGAAGAAAAAGATTCATATAGAGATTGGTGCTCCCATTACCCCCAGTGGCCGGGGTAAAACTGAGCATCAGGAGATAATAGATTTCATTCAAAGCCATCTGGAAAGATGGGAAAAGGAAGATAATGCAAGATAACTTTGAAAAAATGTTTGAAGAAAGTCTGGAAAATAGCCGGAAATTTCAACCAGGAGATCAATTAGACACCAAGGTGGTTTCAATAGCAGATGATTGCATCTTTTTGGAAATCGGAGGGAAGAGCGAAGGGCAGCTGGATGCCCTCGAACTCACTGACGATTCGGGCAACATCAGCGTTTCTGCCGGAGACAGCATTTCCGTGTACTTTTTGAAGAAGGAACACGGAAATCATATTTTCACCACCAAGTTGAAGGGCGATACAGCGGGGCACAGGGTCTTGGAGCGAGCCTTTGAAGCAGGCATTCCCGTTGAAGGTATCGTGCGTCAGGAAATCAAAGGCGGCTTTGAAGTGGGCCTGGGAGATATCCGGGCATTCTGCCCCCATTCCCAGATGGGATTGCCCGGAGAGAGTTCCGAACCGGTGGAACCGGGCTCCCGTCTTTCATTCAGAATCATTGAGTTCAATGAAGACGGGCGGAATATCCTGGTTTCCAACAGGGTGATTCGTGAACAAGAGCATCAACAAAAGAAAGAAGCCCTTCGAAACCGGTTGAAAGAAGGAATGGATCTTTCCGGGATCATCACCAAGGTTCAGGAATTTGGTGCATTTGTGGATATTGATGGATTTTCAGCCCTCCTTCCAATCTCCGAGGTGACTCGTGGGCGTCTGGATGATATTCACTCTGAACTTGAACCGGGACAGGAGGTAACCGCACGAATTATCGCCCTGGACTGGGATCGAGATCGGATTACCCTGAGCATGAAAGCTCTTCTGGCTAATCCCTGGGAAAATGCTGAGCAAACGTATCCGGAGGATTCCAGACACATGGGCCGTGTGGCCAAGCTTACCCCCTATGGCGCCTTCGTTACCTTGGAGCCGGGGCTGGATGGCCTTATTCATATTTCCCAGCTTGAATCCGATAAACAAGACCCCGTATCCGGCAAGGTGTTGAAAAAGGGGATGGAATTGAGTGTACAGGTGATCAGCATAGATACCCGGCAGCAAAGAATCGCGCTGAAGCCTGCGGGTAAACGGATGGATGATGCGGCAAGAAGCAAGTACATGGAAGAAAATGACACTGAAGAAACCTATAATCCGTTCGCAGCGTTAATGAAGGATCAAAAGAAAAAGTAGCCGGATAGATTCTCTTCAACCCTATTCTAATCGGAGGAGCCCTCATATATCCAGCTGCCTGGGTGGAATGAGGGCGGATATTCGGATAAAGCGACTGGAGGGGGCGGCCGTGCTGAGCAGCCTGCGTCAAACCTACGGCGGCTTGGATCGGAGTGTGTATTTTCTGTTCCTTGCTCAAATAATTAACAGCATGGGCCACTTTGTGCGTCCCTTTCTGGCCCTGTTTTTAACCCGTAAACTGGGGCTCAGTGCCGGGGAAACAGGCCTAGTGGTATGGATTGCCGCATTGGCCTGGGTTCCTTCATCCCTCATCGGGGGTAAGCTTGCAGATGCGTATGCTCGGAAAACTATCCTTCTGATCTTCCAGGGACTTGCGGCCGTCACGTTGATCCCCTGTGCATTTCTGGGGAGTTCCCTTGCAATTCCTGTTCTTCTGATAGTTTCCAGCTTTTTCCAGGGTGTGGCTGAACCGGTGAATGATGCAATGATCACCGATATCACATCCCGTGACCAGCGCAAGACTGCTTTCAGCCTGCTATACTTGGGTCATAATATGGGCTTTGCCATCGGACCCATGGTGGCCGGATTTCTGTTCACAAACTATATGCCGTGGCTCTTTATTGGTGATGCCGTCACCACCCTGGCCGCCCTCGTGCTGGTTGCAAAGTTCACCCGGGAGACACGGCCGGATGAGCAGGATGTAGCCAGAAGTCTGGATCTGCCTGAAGACAATCCCGAACGGGCGGAGAAGGGAAGTGTTTTCAGTATTCTCTTCCGCCGTCCTCTATTGCTTGGGTTCATGCTGGTGTTTATGCTCTACTCTTTTGTCTACTCTCAGGTGGGATTCGGCATCCCTCTCCAACTGGCTGCCACCTTCGGTGAACGGGGGTCGAATTTCTACGGCATTCTTATGGGGGTAAACGCCGTGGTGGTGGTGCTGCTTACCACCTATCTGCTAAAAGCTACGGCAGGGATGCTTCCGGTGCTTACGGTTGCCGTTGCGGGACTTTTCTATGCTCTGGGCTTCGGATTCCTGGGGCGCAGCGAATCGTTCTTTCTGTTCCTCCTTCTCACAGTGCTCTGGACTGTAGGGGAAATACTCAGTGCCACCAATGCCTCAGCGTATATTGCCAATCACGCCCCCATCACCCATCGGGGCAGAATCAGTGCTGTAGCGCCTATTATCATGTACAGCGGGGAAGCTGCAGGACCGCCCCTTGCCGGTTGGTTTATCGATGTCTTTTCTGTGAACCGAATCTGGGATGTTGCGCTGATTCTTTCACTCACCGCATCTTTATTGATGTTTGTCCTTTACGCAATCGAACGGTTTCGAAAAAGGGAAAAAACGCCAGCCGCCGGTTGATTTATTTGAAATGGAAAACTGTACGGTTTATAGTAAAAAGGTGACTGATAGCAGCATAGAAAACCTCCATTCTGAATTTCACGAAGATTTCCGGCAGATTATCGAAAATAGCCGGGAGATGATCTGCATTCATGATGTGAACGGTGTCTATCTGTATATTAATCCCGCCGGCCTGGAAATCACCGGGTATAGCGCCGGGGAAATGCGGGGTACCAATCCATACAACTATTTCCACCCGGATGACCGGGAAGCTATTCGTTCCGGTTCCCACCGTCCCGCTCAGGAGGGAGATTCAACCGTCCGCATGGTATATCGCTTTATCAGAAAAGATGGAAGCATCGTCTGGCTGGAAACCCTTACCCGCCCCATGTACAACTCCGCAGGTGAGATATACAGACTTCATACTTCTTCCCGGGATATTACCTCATCAGTTCTTCAGCAACGGGAAATCCAGGAGCAGAATTTCCAATTATCCCTCTCCCAGGATCTTTCGGGAATCGGTTCCTGGTCTGTGGATCTGGAAACATGGTCTGTAAACTGGTCCAGGCAGGTTCGCCGCATACATGATCTGGACGATGACACCCCCCTGGATGTGGACAGTGTACTGAGATTTTATACCGGAGAGAGCAAGAGTATAGCCGAAGAACGATTGGAACGAATCCTTCAGGATGGAGAGGGGTTTGATGAACGGCTGCTTGTGCGTACTTCAAAGGGGCGGCTGGTCTGGACCCGGGTCATCGCCGAGGTGTATCAGGAAGGTGATATCGCCAAACGGGTGTACGGTGTATGCCAGGATATAGATGAAGAGTATCGATACCAGAGAGAATTGCAGAAAACCGTAGATTTGCTTACCGCTCGTAACCGCCAAATGGAAGAAATTAACCGAATGCTGGGTCATAACCTTCGGGGACCGGCGGGAAATATCAAGATGATTCTGGAGTATGTGGGGGAAAACGGCCTCCCGGATCAGGCCACGGTGGATATGCTTATGGGAAACACTGATCTCCTGCTGAAAACTGTGGATAAAATGGTGGAGCTGGTAAAATCCACGGTGATAATCAGTAAACCTGAGACCCCTGTCTCCCTGTTTCATGCCTACATGCAGGCCCTTATGGGGCTTGAGACAATGATTCATAAATATGAGGTAACAATAAGGGAAGAGTTTTCTTCCGTCTCCAGCCTGAAATACCCCGAAATATATCTTGAGAGTTACTTCTATAACTTTCTCAGCAACGCCATTAAATACCGGTATGATGGCCGGGCACCGAAAATTGAAGTATTCACGAAGGTGGAGAATGGAAACGTTATTTTGGTTTTCCGGGATAACGGCAAGGGAATAGATCTGGAAAAATATGGTGAGAAACTGTTTGGGTTCAATGAGCGTTTATCTATGAACGAAAAACCCAAGGAAGAGACTCCCGAAGGAAGCGGTCTTGGACTTTTCATGTGTAAGAATCAGGTGGAATCACTGGGCGGTAGAATTACTGTAGAGAGCCGAGTAAATGAGGGAAGTGAGTTCAGACTCACCCTGGGCTCTCTTGCAGATTTACGATGAAAAGTTTCAAAGATACCAGAAGCGGAGTTATGAACGTAACGAATAGGATTAGATTAATACTTGGAACGGCGGTGTTGCTGCTTATCTGGGTGATATTGCCGGCATGTAGCACACAGGAAGGTGCAATGACACCTGAACATACTACTTCTGAAAATGGAAAGTACTTGCTGATGCAATCCCCGGATGGAGTTTGGATGGGGAGCCTGGATACGGGAAACGGGGAGATCCGTCTGATTTTCAGAAGTACGGGCAAAGAATCCTGGGTGATGGACAGTCCCGATCAGGGGGTCACCGGCTTACCCGCTGAGTTAATTCAAAAGTCCGACGGTATTGTACGCTTCAATGTGAACTCAGTGGGAGGCTATTTTGCGGGCAGGTTTAGGGGAGAGGAATCTCTTGAAGGAAGCTGGTATCAAGGCGGTGCACAATTCCCCCTGATTCTCGAACCCCGGGATGCTCAACCGGGACTTTCCCGCCCACAGGAGCCCGAACCGCCGTTTCCATACAGATCAATGAATGTACGATTTACCAATGAGACTGCCGGAATTCAACTTGCCGGAACCCTTACGGTTCCCGAAGGAAACGGACCGTTTCCCGCTGTTGTGCTGGTAAGCGGTTCGGGTCCCCAGAACAGAGACGAAGAATTAATGGGGCACAAGCCATTTCTGGTTCTGTCTGATTATCTTACCCGACGGGGAATTGCAGTACTGCGCTACGATGACAGGGGCGTGGCTGAAAGTCAGGGAGATTTTTCAAGCGCCACAAGCAGGGATTTTGCCTCCGACGCCCTGGCCGGCTGGAAGTACCTTCAATCCCGGGAGGAAACGGATCCCCGGAGAACCGGCATTGCCGGACATTCCGAGGGCGGTTTAATTGGTATTTACTTGGGGTACCGGAATCCCAGGATTCCGTTTTTGGTTCTTCTGGCACCCTCGGTTATTTCGGGAAGGGAGCAATTGCTCCTTCAAACAGAAATCATTATGCGTCGCAGCGGAGTGAGTGAGCAGGCCATCGAACGAGATATTTCGTTTGCGAAAAAGGTCTATGATCTTTTAGAAGAGCAGGACCCGGATGAGCCACTTTCCCCGGAAACCAGAGAACGGCTGAGCGAAGCGTATCGGGATCTGGGTTTCACAGGAGCCCGGTTGAAAGAGGCCGTAAATCGGGTCACATCGCCATGGTTCCGCAGTTTTCTCGCGTACAATCCCTCGGATGAGATCAATGAGCTGGAAATGCCGGTCCTGGCGGTGTTTGGTGGGCTGGACACCCAGGTAGATGCGGCTGCAAACCGAGCGCCCATCTCTGCAAAGAATATTGATGTAGTCACACTCGATGGATTGAATCATCTCTTCCAGGAAGCCGAAAGCGGATTGCCTGCCGAGTACGGCAGTATTTCTGAGACTATGAATCCGAGACTCCTGGAACTTGTCAGCTCATGGGTGCATGGACGCTGACTGAAGCTCCGGTTCGCTGTGTTCGCCATTAATGCCGTAAAACCATTCGGATTCAAGCCGGCCTTCACGGCTTCGGATTTTGAGAAGACTCGGTGCAACGGCTCGTGCATATTTTTTTGAGAAGTTCAGTGCCGCATCTTTACTGTCAAACTCATTTACCTGAAACGATCTTCCGTCCATTCTGAGAATCCAGTTTCCTAATCTGGCGTCATACTGTACATGGTAAATTTTCGTCATCATATGGAACACTCCGCTGGATCTTTTCTGTAATTTCACATCGGTACAATACCCTGACTACACCATATGTCTATCCGCCGGATAAATATATAGCCAATTTTGGCTAAAGTGATGCTATGCCCAAAGTAACAGGTTTCAGACCGACCTTTTTCTCCCGAAAATTCCGGCAACTGCAGCATGTTTTTAATTGACCAAAATTGGCTACATAAAAATATCCAAAAAATAAAATATGCAAATTGACACAGGGAGAGGCACGGCATAGCGTTATTGGCATGTACAGCGGAAACGAATGCTCAGATAGATAACGACTGAATGGGACTTTTCGTCATTGGGCTGAGGAAACCGAACTAAATTATCTAAAAAGGAACCCGCCATGAATGCCAACCAAAAAACACCGGTTAAATCCATTCCCCTTCGGATTGTACGGAATACCGCCCTAGTATTCCTTATCGCTTTAACAGTGCTCAGCGTTACCGATTATCTGCTTGAGCAGGCAATAGCTGGAAACCAGGCGACGGGCGGACTGTTCAGCTATATCGGTGAGTTTATGCTTCTGAATGTGCTCCCGATTTTGCTTATCTTCTCGACGATTCTGTATCTTTACAGCAGACCCATCCAGACTGCCTACATAAAGCTTCAACAACAGGGAGCGGCGGATCCGGAAATAATAGCAAAGGCCAAAAAGAGAATGTTCCGCCTGTCTTCACTGGTGCTGGTTTTAAACTTTGTGAGTTTTTTCGGCGGTACCCTTATTTTCTTTTCAACCCAGGGGTACTTCAGCGATCCAGGCAGTCCCCGTTTGTGGTTCCATCTAGTTTTCACCCTCTCCAGTTCGGGGGTATATGCATTTGTTCAGAATTCCCTGAACCGGCAGGTTCTCACTCCAGCCCGGAAGCTGATGCGGATTTACCGCATTGAAGCTGAGTCCCGGGGGCGGGAAATGAATCTGGACAGGAAGACCGTGCTCATTGCAACCCTTCTTGCCCTGTATGCTCTTACCTATTTCCTGCCCAAACTCTTTTTTGCCTATGAAGCGGAGCTTAACTATTCTCAGCAGCTGTACCGCATTGTCAACGAAGAGATCAGCATCCAGGAAGCCCAGTCGGCGTTTGACGAAACCTATGATGACTTTTCCAATCCTCCTGCATTCCAAATGGATGAACGGGATGTCAATACTCAATTGCACAGTGTGAGGCTGGTGTTTGCCGTTTCTTTCGCGGCGATTATGGCCATTGTAATTGCCGTGGCGTTGATCTATTCCAAAGAGCTTGTACTTCAACTGAAAATACAGAAGCAAAAAATCCAGGGAATTTTATCCGGCGAAAACAGCCTGAGTGAACGAATTTCTATCACCACCAACGATGAGGTGGGGGAGTTGTCTGAACTGATCAACCGCTTTATGGATACCCTGGAATCCATGCTCCAAAGCATAGCTGAAAGCTCCAGGTCAATATCCGGCTCCTCCAGATCCGTAAATGAGTCTATCAGCCAAGCAGGTGCGGCAATGCATCAGATAGTCACATCTGTGGAACAAATCAGCGGTAACGCAGACGAGCAGTCCGGCTCGGTGAAGGCTGCCCGGGATAAGATCGGTGAAATTCAAAAAAGCATCCAGCACATCGGCAGCGACATTGAAAACCAGTCAGCTTTTGTGGAGCAGACGGCTGGCGCCATGACAGAAATGGCAGGAAACATCACCTCAGTATCTAAAAACACCCAGGACGCAAACAGTCTGGCAACAACCCTCATGGAGCGGGCCCGCAGCGGCGAACAGCAGATTGATCAGAGCATTCAGACCATGTCAGCAATAGAAGATGCCACTTCACAGGTGAATGAGATTGTAAAGCTCATAGCCGATGTGGCTGCACAGACGAACCTGCTTGCCATGAATGCGGCGATTGAGGCAGCCCACGCCGGCGAGTCGGGCAGGGGCTTTGCGGTGGTCGCAGAAGAAATCCGGAAGCTCGCAGAAAACAGCAGTCAGCGTACCCGGGAAATTGAAGACCAAATCAAGCTGATGAGCGAACGGGTGAAAAGCGGAGCTGAGGACACCAGAAAGGCCGGGGATGCATTCAGGAGTATTTTTCAGGGCATTCAGGAAACCAGCAACTTAATCCAGCAGGTCAGCTCCGCAATGCTGGAGCAGAAAAACGGAACCGATGAAATACTCTCATCGGTTGGATCTGTGGTAAACGCCACCAACAGCGTTAAAGAGCTCACAGGAAGTTTGCAGGACCAAAGCGCTCACATCGATGGAAGCATGGTTGAGCTTGTGGATATCTCCACTCATATCCGGGAGGCCACCAGCGAACAGAGTAGAAGCAATTCGGAAGTATCAAACATGATCGGACGGCTGAAAGAAGGATCTGAGGCGAATATGGCAGTTGTGGGAAATCTGGAGACCATTCTCAGGAAATTCAATCTGAACGGAGATAAACATGGAAACGACCATATCTAAAGCCCTGGTACATAAGAGCCGGGATGAAAATGTACTTCTGGCAAATCTAAGGAGAATTCTCCCCCGGGTTATCAATGACGCAGGGTTTAAGAAGCTTCTTTCCCAGGCCTCTGAAGAGGAGATATCTCTCATCCGGATAGTATACAAACTCGTCAAATCCCGCAGTCTCTTCGGGCGAGATCCTCACTACATAATGAAGGAGTCACTTGGGGCTCTCAGGTTAGACACAGAGCAGTATGAAGCCGTTATGAGGGCTATACCCGAGGAAAGCAGGGAAACATTCATGGAAAGCTATGAACGGGTCGCTTCCAGCCAAAACGCCAACGGATGCGGAGATCCGGATGAATACCGATCTTCCAGTGAGGCAACTCCCGATTCCAAGCTGGGTCATGATGAGATCTACATTCTCAGGAAATTTCTTGCGGATGATCTTCTCAACAGGATTATCAAACATGGGGGGAAAAAAGAATATTACATCAACAATGCGCTTCAGGCCGAAGCTTCCAAAATTCTTGAACGCTATGGTCACCATGATGAGCGGGAGATATTCCTGTCGAACCTCGTGGTTGATACTAAGCATCCCTTCTTTTTTGAGCACCCCAACGAACACGTTCCGGGCATTATGATTCTGGAGGCCTGCAGGCAGCTGGTTGTTGCTTGCGCACATGAATACGGGAATGTTGCGTCCAAAGGTGCACACATGATTCTGGATGTAATGGAAGCAAAATTCGACGGCTTTTTGGAGTTGTATGCTCCGGTGATTCTCAGGGCTCAGGTTACATCCAAACGCATACAGCGGGGAAGCTGGTCAACCGTACGCATGGATATCACCATTCATCAAAATGGAGAACAGATGGGACGTGTACAGGTCAGCGGGAGTAATGTGGGAGAAAATGTGTTCAAATGGATACGGGAAGTAAAACGGGGAGAACTGGAGAAGCTGCCGTTTTACCCGCCGGGAGATTTGGATCATACTCTTCTTTTAAAACAGCCGGGGAACGGGGGGTGGCTGGAAGGCCGGCTTGAGCGGATTAATCTCAGCGGTTTTACCCTCCAGGACGGCTCGGCAGTAAGTAAATCTGATTCTGAAGAAAGGGATTTTGTGCTGATAGTAGGCGGAGTATCTGCCAAAGGCGTATGCAGCTGCTCAGCGATTGAGGAAGGGTACGATTTTATCATCACCCATATGCCTGATACTGAACGGGAACGTCTTGAACTGATTATTAAACGGTACTTCAAGGTGCCGGAAAAAGCCGTACTGTAAACGGCCTGAATTACCGTATAGGGGATAGATCAATGAAATTGCACGAGAAGGTAATACTGGTAACCGGTGGGTCCACCGGTATTGGCAAGGCATCCTGCAGGCTTCTTGCCTCTAATGGAGCCACTGTGATATTTACCGGCAGAAGGAAAAGCGCAGGAGAGGAATGTGAAGCAGAGCTAAAGGAAGATAAGCTGAATGTACGCTTTGTTCCCTGCGATATATCATCAGCTGAGCAACTGGATGAATTGTTCAAGCTCATTCAGAGTGACTACTCCAATCTCCATGCCGCCTTCAATAACGCAGGAATCGACGGGGAAAAAGCCGAAATTCTGCATGCTCAGCAAAGCGACTGGGATGAAATTATCGGGGTGAATCTCACCGGCACATTTATGCTGGTTCAACGTGAACTACAGATGATGCTCCCCCGGGGAAGTGGAAGCATAGTGAACATGTCCAGTGTATGCGGAAGCATTGCCCGGAAGGGGAGGGTAGCATACAACGCCAGCCGGCACGGTGTGGAGGCTATTACCAAAACCGCCGCTCTGGAGTATGCTTCCTCCGGCATCCGGATAAACGCGGTAGCCCCGGGGTCAGTACGGACAGATATTTTTCTCAGAAGCACCGGCGGGGACCCCAAGAAACAAGCCATGTATAATGCGGGGCATCCTCTGGGAAGAGTGGGGGAGCCGGAAGAAATTGCCGAAGCGGTTCTATGGTTGATGACCGATGCACCTGAATTTATGGTTGGGCATACGCTCATGCTGGACGGCGGATTTACACTTCAATAAAACGGACACTATTTTTATTCTATAATCCCGTGGAGAAGTTCTCCCGTCAAATCTCTTCGTTTACTGTCTCTAAGCCCTCTGCCGGTGTAGCTGCTTCGAACCTTGCATTGTCGAAGGATCTTCAGACTTTCGTAAATACGCTCAGTACTCAGCTTTGAACCCGAGAGAATCGGAGAAAGCAGGAGATTGATTTGCCGGTTGATATTCAGGCTGATCTGGTGTTTCCAGGGCAGGAGACCCGCTGTAGCATACAACTGAGCAGATTGCCGTTGAATATATCTGGCTGAGGATTCGGAAAGAGATTGTCGAATAATATCACTGCGGTAAGTCAACAATGCCTCGCTCAAAGACGCCCGTCTGCGCAACCATTCAATCTGGGGTTTTATAACTCGCTCAATAACGATTTGGAACCCGGCGAATAGTGATACGCCGATTACAATTTCCCCAATCATACATACTCCCTATACAATGTAGTATAGATTTTTACATTACATTAATAAATGACTAATTTTGGCTATTTTCTTTTTCCAGCTCTTCATGACGATAAAACCAGCGGATTTTCTCAATGAGCTGTTGTTTGGTATTTACATTGAGCTTCTTCCGCATAGATTTGAGGTGATTTCTGAATGTTTCAGGAGATATATTCATTCTCCAGGCAAGCTCTTTATCGGTCTCAGGATATTTCATAAGGAGCTTCCCCACTTCCAGCTCCCTGCGGGAGAATCCAGCCTGTTCAAGATCGACCTCCTCACCCCGGAACTCTTTCAGCTTATCCCGGTATTCAATATCCTTCTTTCGCAGAGTTTGAATCCATTGCCATTCACCCAGGGAAAATGCCACGAAGAAAAAGAACACGAAAGCCATTACGTTTATACCGGCGCTAAAATGGGCGTTTCCGAAAAATGAAATAAGAATCAGTACATAGATGAGAAGAATGATTATTACAGACTTCAGTATGAAATGTTTCTGCAGATATCCGTATTTATACAACAGATAGATTGTGAGAAGCATGAACCCCATGCCGTAAATATTCTCCGGTCCGTCAATAATAGAAATGGCGGCGATTGCGAAGAGAAATATAAGCTGAGATACCTGTAAGGTTTTGCCTCCGAAAAATTGGAGAAGCGAAAAGTACAACAGTCCTATTGCCGGTAAAATGAATATTGGTTCTTTCACGATCTGCCCGGTGAATCCATGTTCATCCACAAAGAACCAGGTATTCATAACCGTAACAATAAGACCAAAACCGATGAACAGCAGGTTGATTCGCTTCTCCATTCTTACTCTCTAAGCTTGGGACTCACCCAAAAATCAGCTGCATTCGAGTGAGCCGTCAATATCCTGTATTATTCCAGAAGGACATGGTAGTCACCACAGATAAGGCAAATACCGCATCCAGGCGCATGGCCTGAGCCTTGTTAATTACCTTCATCAGTTGTTCCTTTGCAGAAGAAAAATCCCATGCACCATTGTTCAAGGGATTGTACTTATTCTTTGCCAGGTCTTCCTCTTTGTCCGCCTGGTAGTCCTGAAGCATAACCAGCGATGCGAGAGCCAAACCTTTTTCCACAACTTCCTGATTGCCTTTCCGCATGATATTGTGAAAGGGCTGAAGACGGGAAAGAATATTTTTGTCATTCTCAGGGTGGTGGAGAAAAAGGTCCCGACCGCCATTACGCTCAGCCATATATACCACAACATTCATGAAACCGGTACCCTCCGGATTGGGACATTCTGCGAATTTGGGGAGAAGTCCGAACATGCGGATCAGCTTATTTTTCTTCATCGCTTCCGTTTCTTCATCCGTGAGCCTCAACGCCCGTTGTGCCCGACTGACTATTGATTCCCAGAGGTGCATTTCCTCTTCCAGCAAGTCATCTTTGAAGTCATTCATATGAACTCCTCTATAATAATAGGATGATCTTACTATTAAACGCCTGGGCTTCTATCTCAAGCACATAATACAGGACTGTACGTGAATTAGCTAAAATTGGTCATAGAGAAAATGGGGGGATACCCGGGTTTTAGACCTTCGTCGGTTTAGCCTGATGAGCCTTTCACATGGCTGTAGATCAGCTTACATCGTTTTCGTCCAGACCAAAGCTCTCCCTGGCATGTTGCACTCCCAGCGGTTCAACATGAATCAGGACATCCCTTACCTCGGGAATCCGCTTCTTAATCCTGTTTTCCACCTTGTTGGCAAGGGCGTGTCCTTCTTGTACGCTCAGTTCCGCATTAACCTCGATATCCAGATCCACCAGCAGATGGGTGTTGATCTTTCGGATTCTTGCACGGTGAGGGTGATGCACACCCGCTACTTCCCGTACTGCCCTGAAAAGGGTTTTGTATACCTCAGGATTATCCAAGCCATCCATTAATTCTTCAGATGTTTCCAAAAATATGCCCACACCGCTTTTGATAATTATGGCGCTGATCCCCAGAGCCAGAAGACGGTCAAGAATCGGCAGGTGAAGCAGCTGGCTCAACACCACGCCGAGGAGAACGGTAGCACTTAGCAGAACATCATTCCTCATATTTTGGGCATCTGCTTTCAACATGGGAGAATTAATGCGGCGGCCAAGCCTTCCTTTGTATAGTGCCAAGGCAATTTTCCCTGCAATACTGAACAGGGTGACATAGAGGGCCGCTTCACCGGGTATGCTTAGTGGGTCTCCGTTAATTAGATGTGTAATGGTACTAATGAATAACTGAATTCCTGCAAACGTAATGGTGAAAGAAAGGAGTTTGGTTGCTATTGTTTCAGCACGCTGATGCCCGTAAGGATGTTCCCGATCCGGTGGTTTATTTGCGATGGATGCAGTAAACAGCCCGATGGCGCTGGTAATAATATCGGTGGCGGAATCTATGCCATCACCGATTACGGCCAGACTGTTGGTAAACATACCCACCGTGATTTTCGCTCCTGCAAGAATTCCATTGCCGATAATACCAACTATGCCGGCGCTGCGTAAGGATGATTCACGATTTTGGTCATTTTGATGTTCCCCATGCATGGGTGTCAGTTTATCGGTTCAGATAAAAAAATGCGATAGCTTGCAGGTTATTATTTTTTCTGGGGCCGGACGCGGTCGGTGGCCGCTGCGTGCAGGGGATCCTCCGGCCAATAATGTTTAGGATACCTTCCTCTGAGCTCCTTTCGCACTTCCGGATAGGTTGTATTCCAGAAATTACTCATATCGGAGGTTATCTGAACCGGACGTCCTGCCGGGGAAAGGAGTTCAATCTCAAGGGGGACTCCCGCAATTGTGGGGGTCTTCCGCATCCCGAACAACTGCTGTATTCTGGCATCCAGAATTACCCGTCCCTTTTCATATCTCAGCGTACGCCTTGAACCGCTGGGCAATTCGAGAGCCCGGGGAACCTGTATTTCAAACTCTGCTGCCGCATCCCATGGTATCATCGATTTGAGAACCGAGACCATTGAAATATGTTGAAGACAGTGTGGATCGGGATGTGCCGGGAGAAAAGATGGCAGCCATTGCTCTGCAGTATCCGCCAGGTGGGTATCGGAAGGGTTGGGCCACGGCTGGGAACTGAGATACGATCCTGCATAAAGATCAAAAATAAACTGTATTCTGGCTTGCAGCTCCCTCGCATGTTGGGTCCAATTGAAAAGTCTCATCCCTTCCCTATGCACAAGATTTGTCAGTGCCCGTTCCAGATTTTCAATGCTATTGATGTTCAGCGGAGTTGGTGCAAGCTCAATCTTTCCCAGATATCTCTTCTGTCGTGCAGAGAGGGAGCCGTTCCGGTACAGCAGTTCATCCGCATATTGGGCTTGCTGCCGGATCAGCGTATCCACTTCATGCTCTTCAAGCGCAGCTGCCAGAAATATGCTGCCTCCCGCAGCCCTGCGGTGGAGAACCGGAGCCGCAATCCATTCCGGAGAAAATGAACGGTCGCCGCTTTTCATTGCATAGCTGCCCCCTGAGATAAGAGTGTAGCTTCCGTTCCCCGTTTTTCGGGCGAGCCGACTGGGATATGCTTCCATGAGTAATCCGGCGGGGCTTACTTCCTCATTGCCTGAACGATTCTCCCCGTCTTCTCCTCGTTCGCCCAGGAATCTGGATGCTGCTTTAACAAGACGCCCAACTTCCCGGCGAATCTCCTTCAAGGTGCCCGGATGAATCTCCTTCAAGGTGCCCGGAAGAATCTCATCGGCCGGGGGGGCAAAACGACCCTCACTGTGTAGGGCATTCTCAAGTATCTCCAGCCGCGGGTACAGATCGGCTCCGTGCTCTCTGCGGGCTTCGGAAGTGAAGGGATCTCCCATCTCTATTATGGCGGAAATAATTGCCGCACGTTGGAGCAGTGGAGCCCCTCCTTTTCTGTACGCAGTAATGCACATGGCGGCAAGCCGGGGTTCAAGGGGCAGGGCATGGATTATTTTACCGTGTTTGGTGATGCTGCCTGAACTGTTCAATGCGCCGAGTGATCTCAGACGTTCCATGGCTTCAGGTATGCGCTGAGCGGGTGGGGGGTCGGGCCAGGTATATGCGGAGGGATCGCTTTGTCCCCATGCCGCAAGGTGTAACAGAAGACTGCTGAGTTCAATATTACCGATTTCCGGTGAATGAAAGTCATCAAGCTGCTCAGATTCACTCCAGAGACGCACGGCGTACCCTGCCTCCAGACGGCCTGCCCGACCGGCGCGCTGTATTGCGGATGCTTTACTAATGCGCCGGGTATGCAGCCGATTGATGCCCATGGAGTCATCGTATACCGAGCTTCGTTGTTCACCTGAATCGATGACGCAGGTGATTCCCTCTATGGTGAGGCTGGTTTCGGCAATATTGGTGGCAATGACAATCTTGCGCGTCCCCTCAGAAGGCGCAGCAAGGGCTATCCGCTGCTGCCGGGAACTCAGGCGGGAATAGAGGGGGTGTAAAACGATATGTGAATCTTCAGCGGGAAGAATTGATTTGAGTATTGATTCGGCGTTGCGAATTTCCCGCTCTCCGGGGAGAAAAATAAGAATACCGCCGTGTGTCCTGGAAAGCATGGAAACTGCCGTCTGTGCTGCGTGACGTGGGATCTCTCTGCCGGGAGGGCAGGGGTTGTACGAAATATCAACTGGAAACAGCCTGCCTTCGGCGGAAAGGAGAGGAATTTTGCTGCCGTCCAGACCGGCGTGATTCATTGTTGCGGACATGATCAGTAAGCGTAAATCAGGTCGAAGGGCTTCCATGCTTTCTCGAATAAATACATAGCTCAAGTCTGCCTGAACGGACCGTTCATGAAACTCATCCAGGATCACGGCTGCGCATTCAGGTAATTCCGGGTTCTGAATGATCTTTTGGACAAAAATCCCTTCGGTCATTACCAGAATGTCGGGGTTTTCAGGGACTCTCTGATCAGTTTTGGTTATCCAGCCGATGGCCGTCCCAGGTCCTGCCAGTTCAGCCAAGCGGCGGGCAACCGCCCGTGCGGCAGCTCTCCTGGGCTGAAGCAGAAAAATGGTTCTGTTCTGACGCCAATGACTGTTCAGAATATAGAGGGGTACCAGAGTGGATTTGCCTGAGCCCGGCGCTGCCTGAATAATAGCCGCGGTTGAATCGTGTAATGTTTCAATAATCCGCTTCCGGATTTTCTCTACCGGATAATGTGGCAGATTTGGTAGTTGCTGTTTCATGGGAGGGTGAAAAAAGCTTCATCCCCGGGCATCGTACACTGTCCAGCGACAGGACTCTGCGGGGGATGAAGCATTAAGAAGGAAGGGCTCAGGATGCTTCGCCTTCTTCCTCGGTATCGGTGGAGGATGTTTCCGGTCCATTCACCGTGTACTCTTCTTTCAGGGTTTCAATATAAGATGTGATGGCTTCCTGCTCCTGTTCCTGGGCAAGATAATTGCTGATTGATTCCTTCACCTCTTCGTATGGGGCGGTTCCGGCCTCATTCTTCTCGCTTACCTTGATGATATGATATCCGAACTGTGTCTGAACAATCTCACTAACTTCACCTTCTTCAAGAGCAAAAGCTGCTTCTTCAAAGGGGGGAACCATGTCTCCCCGGGAGAAGCTGCCCAGACTGCCGCCTTGGGCTGCGCTGGGACCTTCGGAATACTCTTCTGCCAATGCGGCGAAGTCTTCACCGGCCTCAATTTTTGCTGCAACCTCTTCAATTTTTTCCAGAGCTTCCCGGCCTTCTTCTTCACCGGCATCTTCTGACAGTTGAACAAGAATGTGACTGGCGGTAATTGATTCGGGGCTTTCAAAGAACTGAGGGTTCTCTTCATAGAAGGTCTCCATCTCATTTTCCTTGATGTTGATTTTGCTGATGACCTCTTCCTCCAAAAACTGCTGAATGAGGAGGAACTCCTCCATTTCCGCCTGAAACGATTCAATGGTATAGCCCTGCTGGGAGAGAACTTCACTGAAGCCATCCTCATCGGGAAACTGTGAGCGTACCCGTTCCATTTCAGAGTCCATGATCCCATCTTCAAGGCTGGTTCCGGCATTTTGGGCTGCTTTATAAAGGATCTTCCGTTCGATTAACTGAGTGCGGACATTTTCGGCGAGCTGAGCCCGTTGCTCATCATTTACGGTCTGTCCCTGAGCCTCATACTGTGAAATGGTGCGGTCAACCTGTGTATCAATCTCATCCTGGCTAATGCTGATGCTTTTATCAGCAGCTGAGCACCCGCTGAATATCATGACTGCCGCCAGCAGTGCCGGGGCGGTAAAACGAAATACTGATTTCATAAAATCCTGTCCTAATACGTGTGAATTGTCCGGGTCGTATCCCCTTCCATGTACCATGGAACGGAGAACCGGTAAAGTGAATACTGTACCAATAAAAAGTTTCTTCGGCTACCGTTACAACATCGGCTTTACACAGCCTGCGAACCCACTTTACTTGATTCCTGCGAAGATACATGAGAATGTTAACTATGATTCTAAGCGGTGAGTTCCTGTATCGGAGATTCAGCAGGAGAGCACAGCGAATTCCGATGTTCCGGGGGGATCAGTTTCCCGGGAGGAGTATACACATGAAAAATACCACCCCTACACCTGTTCTTTCGTTTTCAGACCGCAGAAATATCACAGCGTCTTCTGCCTATTCGATAATGCTAATTCTGCTGGCGGCACTCACGCTGCTTTTCACGGCCTGCGCCACCCCGGAGGTTCGGGCAGTTCGGCGGGGAGATATTGAAGATCTTGAAAAATATCTGGCCAAAGGCGGAGATGTGAACGAACCCCAACGGGACGGACGCACCCTGTTGCATGTGGCCGCAGAATACGGACAGAGTGAAAGCCTGGAATATCTTCTTGCCAACGGTGCCGATCCTGATCCCAGGGATCCGGCGGGTGTCACACCCTTTTATATAACCATGGCTATCGGAAGAGTAGATATGGGGCGAACCCTCCTGGAAGCCGGCGCCGATTTAAGAACCGAAACTTCCGAGCTCCGCACCCCCCTCTTCCCTGCGGCTGCGGGGGGACACACCGCCGCAGTAGACTTTCTTCTTGATTTTGGACTTAACCCCGATCACCGGGATTCCCGGGGCAGAAATCCCCTGCATATGCTGGAAAGCAACAGTCTCAGCGGAATTGCAGGTACGCTTATGACTGCCGGTGCAGACCCGCTTGCAGTGAGCACACAGGGCGCAGAACTGCCGGTGCACGTAGCCGCAACCGCTGGTGCCCATGAATTGCTTGAGTTGTATGTTCAATTTACCACTCCTGAAATTCTTACCGCGGAGGACAGTAACGGAGATCGTCCCCTCCACCGCTCTATGAATTCATCAGTCAGCTCACAGGCTTCCCTGCGTACCATGGATTCCATACTCTCTCTGGGTGCAGACCCCGCAATTGAAGACGGTGACGGCAGACTCCCAGTACGCATCGCAGTTGAGGAGATGGAGGCCCGTCATCTCCAGCTGTTAATCGGCTACGGTGCCCCAATTCCCCGGTATGTTCGTGACGGACGTCCGGGAAAGGGCGTTCAGCGTACAGGTTTACTTCATATTGCAGCCAGAAGGGGCAAGGATGATATTGGGCGCTTACTTCTCGAACGGGGGACTGACCCGGATCTGATAGATGACGATGGCGATACCGCTTTGATGATCGCAGTAAGGGAGGAGAAAGATCCATTTTTCCGATTACTGATTCAGTACAACGCCAATCCGAACATCTTCGATTTGGATGGCAAATCTCCACTCCTGGTGGCATTGAATAGAAGCAGTCTTGAAAGCGAAGGGTTGAATTCAATGAGTGAAACCCTGATTCAGCGCGGGGCCGTACTTCCCAATAATTCCTCCCTCCTGTTACCGCTGCTGGAAAATGCAGTGGATAATGAAAACATTGATGTGGCCCGACTGCTGTTCAACCGGGGGCTTTCCGGGGCCTCCGCTGGGGAAGACGGCGAACCTCTCATTTTTACTGCGGTACGCAATGCAGATGCGGAAATGCTCGAACTTTTGCTGATTGCCGGCGCCGACCCCAATGCTCGGAATGAAGAAGGGCTTACTCCGATAATGCTCTTGGGAGATAATACCAAGTTGGGGCACATCCGGGATATTCTTATTCGCTCTGGGGCTTTCGACCCTGATGAGGAAGAATCCGAAGAAGAAAGCAGCGAGGAAAGCAGCGAAGAATCTGAAAATCCAACCAAAACCGGCGGTTGAGAGCATGCTCCAGAGCAGAAAGAGGATAGGAGGAAAAATGGTGTATTGTAAGCCTCAGGCATTAAAGAAAGGAGACCGGATCGCAGTGATCTCCCCTTCCGCCGGTCTTCCCTCGCTGTTTCCTCATATCTTTGATGAAGGGATTAAAAATCTTCAAGAGCTCGGTTTAGATCCGGTAGAGTTTCCTACAGCACGCATGGATGCTCAAACATTGTATGAGAACCCTTTACTACGAGCAGAGGATGTAAACTCAGCCTTCGCAGACTCGTCTATACGGGGGATTATCTCCAGCATCGGTGGAAGTGATGCCATCCGTATTCTTCCGTATCTGCACCTGGACATGATTCGGGAAAACCCCAAATTCATGATGGGGTATTCAGATTTTACCAGCCTCCATAGCTGGATACATCAACAGGGGATAATCACCTTTAACGGACCTTCAATAATGGCCGGCTTCTCTCAACTGAAATCATTTTCACAAGACTATCAGAACTATCTTCGTCAATTTCTTTTTGAGCAATGGAATGAATTTGAGCTGCCAGATTTTCCATCTTATAGCAACGGATACCCCGACTGGCGGAAAATCGAAAATCGGGGAAAAATTTTGGCATCCGGCACAGATGGGGGTAGACGCTGGCTCCAGGGATCAACCATTTCGGAGGGCCGACTCTTTGGAGGTTGTATTGAGGTTTTGGAGATGAATAAAGGAACCGACTACTGGCCCCATAAAGAGTTTTGGAATAACCGGGTGCTTTTTCTGGAAACCAGTGAAGAAAAACCCCCCGTGGATTATGTGCGATACTCCTTACGAAACTACGGTGCCATGGGAGCTCTGGAGCGGATCTCCGGTCTTCTTATTTCCCGTCCCAGGGATTACAGTCAGAAGGAGAAAGAGCAGCTTGACTCTGCTGTACTTTCGGTTGTGAACGGCGAATTCGGCTGCAAAGATCTAAATGTGGTGAGCAATATGAGTTTCGGTCATACTGACCCCCAGGTCATTTTGCCCCAGGGGGCATGTGTGCGATTGAACCCCGCCGATTCAACTTTAACAATTACAGAAACTGTTTTTAGCTGATGTACGATCCATATGACTTCAATTAGGTATTCGATCGCTCTTTGGATGTCCGGGTGTAGGCTGGATGTTCGGGTGTAGGCGGGATGTTCGGATCCGGTGAGAACCGGACCCCCGATGATCATTCGCTGGAAACCTTCAGATCATTCTTAACGTCAACCTCTTCCTGGGTGTTCACCCTAACGATCTCCACAGCCCGTTTCGATTCGGCTTCGCTTTTAACCCTTCCAATGATGTGAATACCGCCCCCGCTGCCTTCATCACTTTTGTAATCAATTGAGATATTCGTTGAGCTCTCCCGGGATATCTGGGGATCGTCGGTGATAGCCTGTTGCAAATAATTTTCCAGATCGTTCTTCTTCATTTCATCCCATCGGGTTGCTGAGAATGCGGCGAAAATTCCCGGTGGTGCCGTTTCGTATCCTGAATTCAATGGGGTATTCATATGATCCTCCTTTGGATTACTGATACCATAAATTTACTAATCTCTGTGGGAAGTATCAAATTTGCGTGTTCGTATACCAGGAGAGTTGCCAATTTCATTTCTCATCGCCAACTGAAGCTACAAAAATGTATTAGTAAATACTAAAATATACAGATACGTATTAAAAGATACATAATGCCACCGAAAAGTCATAAATGAAGATCTCGGTTGAGTCAGTTGCTACGAAAATCTCAGCATATGTAAGAATCATATAAACTTTTATTCTGCAAGTACATACTTCGAAATTTGAATCTTCTCACTGGACAGCGGCTAAAGATTCTTTGAAGTGAAAGGTATTCTGGCACATATATTGCAAAGTCTTATTGGAATAAGCATCCGCCGAAGCCTGGGTGCGTGTAGTATCTGCACCTATACGGCGGTATTTCAGGGAGGAAGCGTGAAGGTGCTTGTGGTGGATGATTCAACCATTATTCGCAAAAAGATTACTCAGGTTCTCAGACAGAATCCGGAAATTCAAGAGATCGCTACTGCGGGGAACGGTACACAGGCTTTGGAGTGTTTTGCTACCCTCTGTCCAGATATTGTCACTCTGGATATCACCATGCCTGAGATGGATGGTCTCAGCTGCCTACGAATAATGATGGATCAAAACCCCGAGTGCATGGTTCTCATAATTTCCGCACTGAATGATGTGGAAACCGGATTAAAGGCTCTGAAACTGGGGGCAAAAGGATACATCAATAAACCGTTCCGGAATGGAGAGCTGCTTCGGGAAATCAGCCGTATGGGGAATCCCGGGTGACACGGGATCTGTTGAGCAGTCAGCAGCTGTGAAGGGAGTGTGATTCTATGGAAGCACGAGAAATGCAGGCATTTATAAATGTAATTACAGCGTACTTTGAACAGGTAAGCGGTGAACCTGCGCGAATGGGTGTGCCCTATGTGAGGATTTCAAATGATCAGGACCTTTCTTTTACGGGGATTATCGCAGTTTCCGGTTGCAGGCGGGGAGGTATTTATTTCACATCGGGATTGAGTATGCTCAGCGAGCTTGCTGTTGAACTCCTGGGAGAACCTGTCCCTGAGCAAGAACTGGGTGACCTTGCAGGTGAAGTTACAAATACAATTTCCGGCAACCTGCGCAAGACATTCGGAAGCGATTACATGATTTCAGTGCCGGTTATCATCAGGGATTCCATGGAGAGCATCCGCCATCATCTGACTCATCCGGTCATTATGATCCCAATTGAATGGCGAAAAAATAGAGCACTTCTGGCAATAGGTTTTGAGTAGGAGAGAGTTGTGACAGCAGATTTGATTGATATTCTTTGGGTTTTATTCGCATCCCTTCTTGTGTTTATTATGCAGGCCGGATTCGCCATGGTGGAATCGGGGATGACCAGGTCAAAAAATTCCATCAATGTGGCCATCAAAAATCTTACGGATTTGGGTGTTTCCTTCCTGGCCTTCTGGCTCTTTGGTTTTGCACTTATGTTTGGAACAAGTGAAAACGGCTTTGCCGGTACCACCGGCTTTTTTCTGAACCTGTCCCTTGAAGATAATCCTATGTGGACCGGAGTTTTCTTTCTTTTTCAATCCATGTTTTGCTCTACAGCAGCGACAATAGTCTCCGGTGCAGTGGCAGAGCGGATGAAATATGCTTCGTATATTATATCTACAATTCTCTTGGCAGCTTTGATTTATCCCATTTTCGGCCACTGGAGCTGGGGAAGTTTTTGGCAGGGCGGCGGTCAGGGATGGTTGGAGGCCATGGGATTCGTGGATTTTGCCGGAAGCACCGTCGTACACGGTGTGGGCGGGTGGATTGCGCTGGCCGCATTGATCATTTTAGGCCCCCGCAATGGCCGGTTTCCTGAGCCCGGGACCCGGGAGACGGAAGGGGTGCGGAGCAGAAGTATTCCAGCGAGCAATATTCCTATGGTGGTTTTAGGAGTTATTCTTCTCTGGTTCGGATGGTTCGGGTTCAACGGGGGGTCCACCTTGGCCCTGACGGAAAACGTACCATCAATTCTGGTGAATACCGCATTATCAGCTTCCGCCGGGATGGTGGGCGCACTGGCATTGGGATGGCCTTATTTCCGCCGACCGGATGTAAATTTGGTATTAAATGGCGCACTTGCCGGTTTGGTGGCAATTACCGCCAACGCTCATGCTGTAACTGAGTTCCAGTCGGTAATCATTGGGTTTATAGGAGGAGCAATTATGTTTTCAAGCAGCCGCCTCCTGGAAATTTATCGGATAGATGATGCCGTAGGTGCGATTCCCGTTCATCTTTTCGCCGGGATATGGGGGACCCTTGCCGTGGCCCTTTTTGGTGATCCGGCGATTCTCGGGACGGGACTGCCATTCTGGGAGCAGCTGCTTGTTCAGGCACTGGGGATCGGTATATCCGCTGCATGGAGTTTCGTGGCCGCGATTCTCCTTTTGTGGAGCATCAACAAAGTATGGCCTCTGAGAGTTCCCGCGGACCATGAGCATGCAGGTTTGAATATCTCAGAACATGGAGCATCCACTGAAACTCATGATTTCTTTCGGGTTCTGGAAGAACAGGCCATCACCGGAAATATGGGACTACGTGCTCCTGTTGAACCCTTTACAGAAGTGGGGCAGATTGCAGAACGGTATAATTCGGTGCTGGATAAACTGGAAAACAGTACCATGGCCAGAGATGAGTTCATTCAGTTTCTCAGCAACATCAATGACGGTATCTTGGTAGTGGATATTGAAGGTTGCATTGCCCCCTACTATTCCCTCGCTGCTGAAAAGATCTTAAAGACATACAGGCTTGAAGGTCGGCATATACAGGATATCTTCGGATCCATATTACCCAAAGATATATATAGCCAATTTACCGATTTTTTTGAGCTGCTTTTTCAAGACCAGATTGATGCTTCGACCCTGATGAAAATGAATCCCATGCGGAAGGTGGAAACGTTCTTCGACAATGGTGAAGGGAACATTGTCTCCAAATTTTTAGATGTTTCATTCATTCAATTAGAGCGGGAAAAGGATGAAGCCAGAATTATGCTCGTTATATCGGATATTACCGAAGAAGAGGAACTCAGTAGAGCAGTCCAGGAATCCAAGAATGTGCATGAGAGCAATATGGAGCTGTTTTATCGGCTGATTCATGTGGATCCGGGAGTATTGCTGGATTTTATCAGCTCAAGTGAAGAACATCTTGGCAGTATAAATGATGTGTTACGGGAGGAGGGGACCCTGGATTCCCGTTTTCAGCGCATATTCAACCTCATACACAGCATCAAGGGCGATGCTCAGACGATCGGACTTGATCTGGTAGCCGATGAGGCCCACCGTATTGAGGATTCCATGCAGGAACTGAAAAAAACTCCCCGGTTAAAAAACTCTGACTTTTTGGAGTTGGCAGTCGGCGTCTCACATCTTCAGAAAATGATAACCCGTTGCAAAGAGCTTGTACAACGCCTGCAAAACTTTCAAACAGGGTATCTGCGCCTTAATGGAAAAGCCCAGCCGGATAATCCTGACCAGAGTGGGTCCAGGTTAGTCAGTTCACTGGACGCACTCGTGCAGCGGCTCTCAAAGGATGCAGGGTTTGATGTGCATCTCGATGTTACCGACTTTCACGACGATCGGATTCCCCGGGTTTTTGAAAAATCTCTGAAAGATATTTTTATTCAGCTGATAAGGAACAGTTTCACCCATGGTTTTGAGGACGCATTGCTACGTAGAGCTCAGGGAAAACCTATAACCGCCAGCATTAAAATCTTTTCCGCCATAGAGGACGGCGAACTGCTGATCAGTTTTAGAGATGACGGTGGGGGAATCAACTTTTCTACCTTAAGCGATACCCTTCTCAGGGATGGAATTATCAGCCCCGGGAAGGCGGCCTCCATGAATCAGAGGGAACTGCTGAACTACCTCTTTGAACCTGGAGTAAGTACCTTGGAACATGCCCACCATTCGGGCGGCAGGGGAGTGGGGCTCAGCAGGGTACAGGATATTCTGAAAGAATTACGGGGCCGTCTCAGAGTGAAAAGCAGAAAGGGTGAATTTTGTGAGTTTATTATGCGCCTACCCGTTCATAAAGGGGCTGAGGTGGAAACTGCAGCAGCTAGACCATAAATAATGCCCCAAAGAATGTGGAAACAGCCTCAGCCGCCCCCGGCCTGCACCTAACCCCCACAACAACCATACTGCACACACAATCCAATTCTGACCTACATGTCACGCCGCAATAAACTTCGGTACATACCTGCCAAGCGCCCCTCCGGGAATCTTCCACTTCATCCGCCAGGTTTTCTCCATCTCACTGTCGATGTTCAGTTTGCTCAAAAACGGCCTGCTGGACA
>NZ_JBXWXS010000040.1:0-47527 GCF_059431795.1 Salinispira sp. | reverse complement strand
CCCGCGCAACCGATGCAACGCTCCGGTTATTCGGTGGCAGTACCTGCTTGAGCACTGCATTTCGGAACGATAAACTGTATTTCATAAAAGCCTCCTTTCAGGTGACTTCTATGTTGACACAGGGGGAACCCCGGGGTCTTCTATACCAGCTTCACACCGGATGTAGCAAGAGATTATATCATCCGGCTCAATGTCAGCGATCCCTACGATCCTGCGGCCGATGACATTCGGGTAAATGTGATTGCCGGAAGCAGCAACGAAGTGCCCACGGTGAGCTTCGATGCAAGCAGTGAAGCTTACGGTGATACCGGGGCCAACCTAAGTTTTACCGTCGACGCAAACGATTCGGACGGCAGCATCGACAACTACGCATGGGATTTCGGTGACGGCACGTCTTATGACAGCTTAAACCCAACAGAAAGTTATACCTTTTCAAACGCCGGGGAGTACACCGTCACGGTCACCGTCACCGACGATCAGGGTGCCGAAGCAACCGCCAGTCACGATGTGAGCATAACGGATGCAGGCTCAGACCCCGCTCCGGTGGCGAAGTTTGCCGTAGACTCAACTCTGCTTGATATCGATGGAGGCTTGAACGTACTCAAGATAAACCAGAATGATTCATACGTGGTGGATGAAAGCAATAATTCTGATCTGGCAAGCTATGAATGGGACTTTGGTGACGGATCAGCACCTGTTACAGGTACACTGATCACAGATCTGGCCTGGACCATATCATCAGATCTGACTCATACATACACTCAGCCGGGAAGTTATACCGTTACACTCACCGTAACAGATGACGACAACTTGACTGATTCATATAGTGTGAATATCAAAGTTGATGACAGCAGTGCGGATGAGCAAGAAAGCCAACTTCCACCATATAAAGATGCAACCCTCAGGGGTAACGGCGATACCCTCAATAAAGATTATGTGTTTGCGGGGCTCTATGAAGATGAAAAGGATCCTTTTGCAGCGGTGTTCGCATTCAACATGAGAGATTTTATTCAGAACGCTGTTTCTGTTAGCGAAGCCATTATGATTCTGGAATACAGGAGTGTTGAAGGGGACGAAATAGACAAGGCCGTGTTCCAGCCCCGGGTTATCAATCCCGGTTATGAATGGAAAGAGGATGCAGCTGGGGAGTACGAAGAGATGCTGAGCAAAAGCGAACCCTTCGGTGAAAAGATCAGTTTCACCGAGCTTGGCGCAACGTATAAGGTGGATCTTAGCGAAGCGGCAGCCAAGTGGGTTAACGAGGGGCATGAATCCTTAGACATTATGCTTGAACCGATTGGACAGACTCCTACAGGATCGCTGATCCAGTTTAAGGCTCAGGAAACTGAAGAGCCCAATGTAGGGTTGAATGTCCGCTATTATGAGTAGATTGAAAACAATTTATTCAACTTCAACGGAGTGAATAAGAAAGCCCGCCTGGGATTACTCAGGCGGGCTTTTTTGGTGCGCCTGGTAGGGCGCACTCGCTTGGGAGTGAAAGTCTCTTCTGATCTATCTCTGGCTGAGGCGGTTTAATCCTTTTGAAGGAGGTGGTTTTATTCCCCCCACAAAAGCTCCTCGATTACAATGGTCAGTTGGGGGTTGGCGTTGATTTCCGCCGCCTCCCGGAAATCTGTTCTCATGCCCTCGGTATCTCCCTGCCGGGAGCGGGCGAGACCCCGAAGGTAATGGGCCTGCTGAAGGTCTGCGGGAGCAGGCGCGAACCCGGCGCTGCCTCCCTGGGATTCAATGAGCCCGTTGAGCATATCCAGAGCTTCAGCCCACCGCCCCTGTTTCAGCTGAAGTTCCGCTGAGCTGAGAACATAGAGGGCGTACAGTTCATCGTCTTCAGGACTGAGCGTTACATCATTGTAGAGTTCGGCGGCTTCATCCAGGTTTCCCAAGAGCTGCTCACAATAGGCTAAATAAAGAGCCGCCTGGTTGAACTCCTCCCCAGCAGCCGCGTAGTAGGCCTCTTCGAACAGAAAGAAGGCATCCTGAATCCGTTTTTCCCCTAAGGCCTCGAGCCCCCGGGCGAACAGTTCCTCAGTCGGGGTGGAGTAGATGCTCCCTGGGTCCCCATCACCACTCGAGTCGTCTCCCCGAACTCCAGCCGGTGCATTGCCGCTTGTGATTCTGTCCTGGATACTTTTCTGAATCCGTCCTTCCAGAGATTTAAGCAGACTTTCCTGCCGCCGGCTGCCGGTCATGCGGTAGATTCTTCTCAGAGAGTAGTTTCCTGGAGCGCCAAAGAATACCCTGTTTCCGTCCAGGTTCAGTTCTACGGTGGATTCACTCTCCAGGATTAAGATTCCGCTCACTGCAATGTCATCGCCGATCTGGAGCAGGTTTGGGCCTCTGCCGTTTTCCCAGAAAACTTCTCCCGAGAGGAAACTCACCTCCACTTCCTGAGTGACGGCGGCGGCAGATATCATGAAAAGAGCCAGGCATGCGGTGAATATGCGCTGATGTAAGCTGTTCATTCCGGTACTCCTTGAATCCGACGGTGTAAGGGTCACAGTATACACCAGAATTAAAGATTGGAAAGCCGGGGGGCTGGCTGGTGAAATGAATGGCCGGGGAACTGGGGGCAATTGCAGGGGAGGGGCAGGTATTTGAATATGGATAAAAAAAAGGAGCCTCGCTGCAGCGAAGCTCCAAATTATCTGCCGGACCGGGAGACCGGAGTTTATTCTTGAGTTCCCAGGCGAATCAGCGGCAGATCGTCCATGATCAGCGGATCGGACTCGAAATCTCCCCCGCCGAAAATATAGGCGTCGGGCTCGGCCTGAAGCAGACGGTTTGCGCTTTCAAGGCCGTCGTAGTCCCAGGTGGTAATGTATATTCCCATACCATCCAGGCTTTCGGGGTTGCCCAGACCCGCACCTTCTATGGTGAAGCTCAATCGTCCCGCTTCTTCGTCCACATCTATTTCTATGGAGCTGGAGATGGCCGTGCCGTAGGATTCAGCCCCGGCCCCTTCCGAGTTGTAGAGACTTGCGTTCCAGCCGCCCACCATCATCATCACGTCCCAGTCGCTGCCTTGGGGCATTGAAGCATTCTGGAAGGGGAGTTCGGTAGCTCCCTCCCGAGATGGGGCGTCGAAGTATACGTAGTAGTACACGTGGTCGAAGCCATTGGCGGGCTGCCATACAGTTGATATGGGTCCTGCGGGATAAATATCCAGACGGAGATTGGTGCCCGCCCGGTGAATTTCCACAGCCTGAATATCCATTTGGTTGTTGAAGCTTTCATCCAGAGGATAAATGTACGCTCCCTCAGGGCCCGCGTCATCGCCCACCTCATCTTCCACCCGGGTGGCAAAGGAGAAGGCCAGGTCAATTTCCACGTTCAGTGCCGGAGAGCTCAGCAGGCGGTCCCCGGCGTCTCTGCCCACAATGGTAATACTGTGGGGACCGTTGGCATAGCGTTCCGCAGGGATCACTCCGCTCCAGGAGTTACCCTGGCTGTTGAGATCGATGGCCCGGTCCAGATTTCCGTCGATTACCAGCTGAAGATTGCTTACTCCCTCTGCGCTGCCTGATACGGGGCTGTCTTCGGTGAGTACGGTTCCCGCGTCCATGCTTGCAATGCTGATGTTTCCGCTTCGGGCTGCGGCTTCCTGTACTGAACCGGTGTTTTCAAGAACCACCAGGCTTTTGGGCGGAAGTACC
The DNA here is from genome assembly GCF_059431795.1 of Salinispira sp. Classification (NCBI taxonomy): domain Bacteria; kingdom Pseudomonadati; phylum Spirochaetota; class Spirochaetia; order Spirochaetales; family Spirochaetaceae; genus Salinispira; species Salinispira sp. The sequence goes on along the minus strand of NZ_JBXWXS010000040.1, from coordinate 43,853 downwards.
AGGCTGATGTTGCCCGATCCGTCGCTCACAAAGCCGTCCAGCATGGCATGGGAACCTTCCATCCCCGCACTGAATACCGATTTGAAGCCATAGGCTCCGTCAAGTCCGGTATCAAGATCCGAAACCAGGTAGTTGTAATTCGCGCTGTTCATGAGGACAACCAGATCCCGGGGCTCCCCATCCTCCGCTGTGCCGTCCATGGCATAGGCCAGAAGGCCCGGTCCGGAGCTGCTGGCTCCCAGGTTTCGGTAGACCCCTCTGCGCAGGGCGGAATATTCGTTCCGCAATTCTGCCAGCCGGGAAATGTAGGAATATGCCCGGCTTTGGGCATTGAAATGGTCTTCCCCGCCGGATGCGAAGCCATTGGCAAACATGGCCTGCCTGGTTTCATTGAAGTGCTGCTCGGTGCCGTAATACACCACGGGAATTCCCGGGGCTGTGAAAATGTAAGCCAGAGCCAGCTGCATATCCGCGTAGCCGGCAATGGAGAGAAAACGGTCCATGTCGTGATTATCTATGAACGTGAACAGCCGATTGGGATCGGGATAGTTTCGGTAGGCGGCTTCCATGCGGTAGGCAAGCCGGTCGGTGGGCGCTCCCGATCCGAACACCTCTCTGATTTCCTGGTTCAATGTGAAATTGAGAAGAGAAGGCATTGCCGGCTCATCTTCGCTGCCCAGGTATTCGGCGATTTTTTTATCAGCTTCATCGCTATACGGACTGCTGCCGATCCATGCCTCGCCGAAGGTGATAAAATCACTCTTTCCCAGTTCATTGGCCACATTCAAAATTCCCGGCGCATCCTCATCGTCTGAATAATGAAAATCGTGAAAGTACTCAACCGGAATGTATTTCACCGTGTCGATGCGGAATCCGTCTACACCGGCTTCCCGAATCCAGTGACCGTAGCTTTCCCTCAGGACGTCCCGCACCAGCTCGTTTTCCGTGTTGATATCGTCCAGATCCGAGAGCTGATTGTTGAATACCTGTTTCTGAACATTGTAATTTGCAATGGGACCCGTCCAATGGTAGGCGGCGGTCTCCAGTGCTTCCGGATCGTTAGGGTCGTTCAGGTTGAACGGGTACTGGCTTGGAATGTTGCGGGGAACGAAGTTATCATTGGCCACATATCCTCTTGCCGGGTTCGATCGGCTTGATGGGCCGTCGTATGTGAAAAAGTTCCCCGTATGGTTGGTGACAATATCCTGGATCAGATACATATCGTTTTTGTGCAGAAGAGCTGAAAGCTCCCGATACTCGTCCAGGGTTCCCATGTGTACGTCCAGTTTCTGAAAATTTTCCGCCCAGTAGCCGTGATATCCCCCGTAATTCACCGCGTAATCATACCATTGATTGGCAACCGGAGGAGTGATCCAGATGGATGTGGCACCCAGGCCTTTGATGTAGTCGATGTTGTCGGCTATGCCCCTCAGGTCGCCGCCGCTGTAATGGCTGTTCTTCCCGGGATCATATTCGCCCTTTCCCTGGTCGGAGTTGGCTGGAACTCCGTCATCGAAGCGGTCGGTCATGATGAAATACACCACCTGATCCCGCCAGTCTGGGCTCTCTACCTGAAGATACCGGTCAATATCCCCGTCCTGAAGCTGTTCCACCGGCACCACCGCTTCCCGCGCCTCCCGGCTTATCCACCCCGGACGCTGGTCCGGCGCTGTGGGCTGACTGCTGCAGGATGAGAGCAGAAAGATCAGCCCCCCCAATAGCAGCCACGACGCTGCCCCAATTACCTGTTTTCGCGTTTTTCGCATACATATCCCCCTGATGTTGTTACCTCATCACCTTATTGCGGGAAATTTGTTTTTGTCAATAAGAGGTTTTTTCCTTTGAAAATTATGGAATACCCAGGGCTTCCCAAAAACCCCTATCTCTCTTCCTATAAATGAAATACTTTTAGAATTTTCTTCCAAAGTGCAAGGGTCTTGTAAAATGCAGCCGAAAATCTTTTTCCTGTTTCTGTGGCGGAGGGGGATATGGATCGAACTGAAGATAAACAGCAGCTTGCATTCGAGAATTTTTCCCGCCATTTGGCGGTAAACTGAACCCTAATAATCACTGGGGACAGCTTTCCTGTTGATACCCTGGGTAGATTTAGAAGAGGAAGAGGCTTCTGGGTTCGCCATCGAATGTGGTCGAGGAGCTAGGGCAATTCGATTCCATACTGCATTAGCTGGTCTGATCAGAAAAATTATGATCCTACACTATCGAAAATCACCCGTGAAATTTCCATGCAGCGGCACATAATATCATTAAAGATGTACATCCCTGACCGGCATACAAACATGTTGTTCTGTGAGAAATTGCCAGGGGCAGTATAAGCTCCCGATTGCTCGTACTAACAAAATTTTATGTAATAGCTTATAATATTTTGATATGGGGATTGACCTTACAACTGCCTACATCGTCTTGATCCTTTTTATTGCGACCACAGTTTTTGCAGATTATATTGTGTTTCGCCAGCTTCCCCAAAACCGCCATCTGCCGTGGCTGATGATGTATATGGGAGCCTGGCTGCTCACCGCTGGCTCAATACTTTTACAAGCTGCTGCCCCCATCGCAGGTCAGCTGCTAGTTCAGGTGATCGCAATACTAATCGTTTATTCTATAGTAGCGCTTGTACATAGCATTGCCGGCGATGCCCTGCCAAAAATTCGGCCTTTTGTTATATATGCCTCTTTCTACATTCCGATTATGTTTGCGGAAATACTGATTTTCGAATCCAATATTGCCCGAGCACTATTCGGATCTTCTACGTACCTTGTCTCTCATATGTGGGCATTCTATCTACTTAAGAAAAAATATATGGACTCTGCGGACCGGGATAGCATACTTCGGACAAATACAGTCGGTTTGCTAACATACTCCCTGCTTATTATGGCGTTGATGTTCTTCATACGTTTTCTTGTAGGACTCAGTCCTTTTTCCAATACTGCTGTAGGTGAGTTAATGGCAAATAATTGGTTCAATGTCATTTCCACTCTTATCATACCTGAGGTTATTTTCATAATAAATGTGGCGGGATTGTTAATTATACTCAAACAGGAAAATGAACGGAGAGCAAAAATAGCAAGAAAATTTCTGATCTATGAAAGCGAGTCTTTGTATGCCGAACTCATTAATGGCTTAAACCATGAAATCAACACTCCTTTTGGAAATGCAAACATCCTAATCAGCCTTCTTGAAAAATCCCAGTATAGAAGTGATGAATTCAACCGAATACGTGATCTGGCAGCTGAGAATCTCACAGCACTGCTGACGATTCTTAACGACCGTAAAGTACTGCTGACAGATAGTTCGAATAATTTGAACAAAATGGATATAAAAGAATCAGTTAATACTCTGAATAGATTAATGAAAAGAAGCTTTTCCTCGAACAAGATCACATATATAAATGAAAACGATATTTCACCTGTGAACACTTCCTATCAACATTTGTTCACGATACTCCACAGCTTCGCCGAGATCATCCAGTCCTTTCTGAAAGTTGAAACTGAGAAAGAAGTTCATATTCGTTGGAAACGTAATTCAGGGGTAATAGAGATTTTCTTGACTTTTGATAGTCATAAGGATATTTCAGGTATTTTTGAAACGACGGAAATATTTACCGCAGCATTAGATGATGGTTCCAGCCTGCTGTCAAGAGTAGGCTGGTTAAAAGAATTTATACGGTCAATTCACATGGGGGAGCTGAAGATTAGAAGCTATTTTCCTCAACACATTATATCATTTTCTCTTCAGGAAGACTCAAACGGGAGCAGAGACGTACAATGATCCAGTTAGATTTGTTTACCGCCTACCTATTATTCCTGATTTCATCTGCGATAATGCTTATTGCGAATTTCTACCTTATCCGAAAAGGCAGCCCTCGTTTTCTGTTCCTGGGGACCCTTTCATATATACTTTTTCTCTTATCAGTGCTTGCAATTATCATGCAACCGTTATTACCGGAATATCTCCACTTTCTGCCGTCGATGCTGCTGTACGCTTCGGTGCATGCATATGCAGAAATGGTGGAAAGGCTAAAAAATAAACGGGGAGTCAGTTGGAGACAGTTAATGATCTTCCTCCCGTTTTATTTCTTCGTGTTAATCAGCTACAGTTCGGGATTGAACTGTAGTCTTTGTAGTGCATTGAATGGTTTGTTTTACGCGGGTCTGTACATTCTCATCGCAGCGCGACTCTCCTCCCATAAGAATATTGTGGAAAAAGAAAGCAAATTTTTGTGGAAGATCACCGGTCTTTGTTCCGCAATTACTACTGCTCTTGCTCTTGTGTGGTCAACAAGGAGCATTATCGTTTTGCTGGAAGAATTTTCTCGCGAAACGGATCTGCTTACGAATACAGTTACAAATGTACTCATCTTACTAATTATACCACCGTTGATGTTGATTCTGAATATAATATTTATCCTTCTCGCAGTAGAAACCGACAACAGACGTCTCCAAAATATCCAGGCAGCAAGCATCCTTTCACAATTCGATATATTCCAGAACAAGGTTATTTCAGAATTAAACGAGTTTGCCAATGATCAGTTAGTGGAAGCCAGAGCCGAACTACAGAATGTTTCAGCAGAGATGCCGGCGAAAGCACGGGAGCATATGTTCAGAAAAATCCTATCCGAGATGCAAGATGTAAATTCTATATTTAGCAGTCGGAACAATCTGTTGAATACGCATGTAAAAGCAATTGATACGGTGGATTTAGAGAAGTTTCTCGAACAGGTAACTAGAGTTCTTAGAGTAATCAAAATCGATCGAATACTGTACACATGTATAGACTGTCAGAAGGTTATCGAAGTTTCGGAAAAATATTTATTCTGGATCCTCTACACGATGGCAGAAATTATTCAGGCGAACTTGCCGTCGGATTACAGTAAACCCAAAGAAATTTATCTTACAATTTTACCTGAAAATACGGTCAAATATGACCATAGGCTGGTGCTGCAAGCCTGGCACAAGACTGAAAAGAATGGTTCAGAACCTCGTATATTTAATGAATTTACTGATAATGATGATTGCAGATTTATATGGGTGAAAGGGTTTGTCCAATCATATTTTGATGGAAAGCTTTTTTTGGGTGACCGTGAACGAGAAGGTAAAATCTTCCAACTACATTTTGATGGAAAGATACTGTCGAATCACAAATAAGTAATAAACTGAGCCTCCAGCATATATTACCTCGCTTTCGCTTTTTAGAAGCTGCAAGCAATTTAGCAAAATCTTTTCGGTCCACTTCAGTAAATAGTTCTGCATTGAGAAAAGCAGCCTAAAACCCTTGCACCTGTTTCTGTGGCGGAAGGGTTTTACCGACTAATGACGCAGTCCAAAACGAACCCTGTCTCTGGCTGCGCTGATTCTATAAATCCATGCCGGAAAAAAACATAATTTACTTTATGTCGATTCTCTCTTGAAAGCATTTCCCGGACAGGTTTAAAACCCAATTTTCTTCTGTCTGGGTTTAAAGCAGTAAAAGCCCTTGTATAAACAAACGAAATAAGTTATGTCTAATATATTATGGATAAAAAACAGGTAATGTCTATGATTACAGGATACGAGTTCGACCGTGAAGCACAAAATTACCGCTGCATCCATTGTGGCGAGAGTTTCCAGTCAGGGTTTATGTATTCCTGCGCCCCAGAGGGCGACAATCAGCGCTATTGCGATGCACGGAAGGCAGCTCAGCTGCATTGTGAGTCTGCCCACGGAGACCGACTGTCTGCCTTGCTCGACATGGGGAAAAACGCCCATGGTTTATCTGAAATACAGCAGCAGGTAATCCGGGGCATGGCCGGCGGCATCAGCGACCGGGAACTGGGCAGGGAATTGGGGAACCGTGCGGCGTCCACCGTCCGGAATCATCGTTTTAACCTCCAGAAAAAACGGCGGGAAGCCCGCCTGTTTCTGGCAGTTATGGAGCTGGCAGAAATGAAGCGCAACGCAGAAAACCAATCGAATGGGGCGAGAAATGCAGCCGAAGAGTTGGTAGTCTTTCACCACGATATGCCCATTACCGATGACCGGGTGCTTATCACCACCGCAGAAGCCCGGGAAATCGAAGAAAAGCATCTGGACCGCAGCTCGGGCATCAAAGTCCTCAAATTTCCCCGGAAAGAGAAAGCCAAACTGGTGATTTTGAAAGTTCTGGCCGGGTTGTTCGAAAAGGGTCGGGTCTACAGCGACAAGGAGGTCACCGAGCTTCTCAAACCGGTTTTCGCCGACGTGGCAACCATCCGCCGCTATCTTGTTGAGTATAAGTTCATATTTCGGGATGACGCCGGGCGGGAATACCGCCGCAACGACGCTGTAGAATAATGACTGATGTGGATGAGAAATCCGCTGCTCAAAGCTACGGTATTGTTACTGCTGTCCGAGAGGAATATGGAGTTTTCTCAGAGGTAACGTTTGAAAGAGAATACAGGAGCTCAGGCAGCAACGCCCGGCCGAGACCCTTTCCACGGTATTCCTCGTCCACTGCCAGGGGGCCGATAAATGCCGATGCGCCGTCCTGGTCTTCATCTTCTACGGCACGGATAATGTCTACAAGCTTACCGTCGATTTCTGCGGCCAGGGTCAGGTCCGGACGGTGGGAGCTTTGGTTTTCCATGGTATGAAACAGCTGCTCGGGCAGCGCTTTTGATCCTTTGAGGGCGGAAAAGGCTCTGTTCCGTATCTCGGCAAAACGGGAAATATCATCTGCTCTGTGCCCATGTAGTATCCTCCCCATGCCTTCGGATTACGGATGCGGAAAACTCGCTACCCCATTGGCTGTAATGTTTTCGTGGAATTTTGTACACTATAGTAAAGAAGCAAAGAGAGAAAGCATGATTCCAAAACTGTATGATCAATTTTTTATAAAAAAAGGTGATGAGCGCCGGCATCTTTTTCAAATTATTTCGGAAGAATTCAAGCCGGAATCAGGAATTTATCCTGGCAGTTTTGTTCACCTCACCCCTGCCTTGTATATCAGGGAAATGACATTTATTGATAACGACAGACGAATCAATTCTTTCTTTTCTGATCCAACCACCCTTGAATATATTAACGAACAGAAGATGTATGATACTGAGCCGAAGCTTACATGGTTGCAGAAAGATTTTACAAAAGCGATGGATCTCAAAGAAAAATCCTACGACATTATGTTTTCTTTTTATGCGGGCTTTATTTCCCAACAGTGCAAAACGCTATTAAAAGAGCGGGGTATTGTAATTGCGAACAACAGTCATGGCGATGCAACCCTGGCGTTATCGGATCCGGATTATACATGTTTGGGAGTGATTCTGAGAAAAGACCAACAATTCAGAATTAAAACCGAAGGAATAGAAGGCTATATTACGAAAAAAGACGGATCAGATTTTGATCTGGAAAAAGTACAGAAGAAGATGATCGGGGAGAAATTTTCCCAATACGCATATGCATATATCTTTCAAAAAATTGCGAATAGTTACTAACACAACCATAAGAATCCGGTGAGTGAACTACCCCCTTCCGGATTTAAGGGTGGGGCTGAAATGTCCTGCCGCATTCAAGAATTCTCATGATTTCTGAATGCGGCTGCAACACAAATTCTCTGCGCGTATCCTCCGACTAACTCATGAACTCCGTTTCAATAATGTTACGGAAGTCTTCGCACATTTTTTCATTGGATTCCCCGTTATCGGCCAATACCCGTTCACCGTCCACCACGGTGATCCGGGCGTCCAGATTGCCTTCTTTCGGGGCGGGACGGGTGCTCAGGCTTCGAATTTTTTCTTCTTCCGCAGCCCATGCCTGGCTTCCATCCATGTTGCAGACATCAGCCAGATACTTGGCGTTAAACCCTTCTCCGGTGAGTGAGCGGATGGTTTCGTCGTGGGTGAGACTGTTGCCGGGCATCCAGTACCGTTCGGCCAGGAGCGGACCAATATGGGGGTTATCCGCCAGATATCCGTATTCCTTCATGAAGTGGGCACGGGTCTGGAATACCGCCATGTGGGCCAGCAGATACCCCTGGTAGGAACAGGCCGATTCATTAGACAGAAGATGGGGGATTGCTAAAAGGGGGCGGGGGCTTACCTCCAATCCCAGAATATGCTTTTCCGTAGAACGGGCTAGGGCGGTTACCCGCTCGGGGGTGAGCTCCTCGTCTTTTAGTTCATAGAGTGCCCGTTCGAAGTAGGGAACCACCAGAATGCTGCGTTCGCCGAAAGCCCGAAACGGCTGCTGAGATTCCACATAGCTGCGGATTAAATCATCGGGAATAACCCGGCCCTCATTGTTCCGGGCATAGAGTTTCAGCCAGTCTCCGTCGTTCAGAATGCTGTCGCAGAACATGGATTGGGTTTCCGCGTAGGCCATGGATGTGGGCGCGAACTCCTGGGAAAAACAGGGGGCGTTCATTTTTACGTTTGCAAAGTTGGCCGCATGTCCTCCTTCATGAAAGAAGGTGTTGATACCCCGGTAGCCGCTTCCCACCTGAGATGGAGTGGCGTTGCTGGTAAAATTGATTTTTCCCGGGACCCATGTTCCATTGTTGAAATATGCGGGAATGGGACCGTGGCAGAATCCATTCTGATATTTCCCCTTCCTGTCCAGAAGATCCAGGGTGAGCTCCGCTCCGGAATAACCGATGTTCAACCTGCTGAAGGAGGTGATCCAGCGTTCCAGCGATCGGGAGAATGGAAAGTAGGGGTCCATCTCTCGCATCACATCCCCTGCAATGCTGAAGCTGAAATTATGCCCTTCCAGAGCCTGTTTCCCCTTGTGGTTTTTCAGCTCTTCTATTGAGGTCAGATTTCTTTCCCGGGTACGGCTTTCGAAATCTTCAAGAATGGCGAACAGCTCATCCACGCTCATATGCTCTATTTTCCGAACCGAGGCCTCGAAGTAGTTGGCGTAGCCCATACTCCGTGCAAGTCGGTTACGCAGCTTCACCAGCTCCAGGAAGCCGTTTTCCAGCACCCACTGCTCAAGATCCAACAAAGCTTGGTGGGAACTTTTCCGCTCCTGTTCGCTGTCGCTGGTCCTGATGTTGGTCATCAGGCTGGGAAGGCTGCCTTCCTGTTCCCGGCCCTGGGCATCTGTGTAAGCAAGCTTGTAGGATCCCCGGCGCTCGAACAGTTCAGCTGCATCGTCTATCACCTGTTTCATTAACGCAGCGGCTTCTTCGCCCTCGATGACATTTGCCTGAAACAGCTCCAGCCAGCCGTTCAGACCGGTTTCCAGTTCCTTTTTTTCCCGGCGTTCTTCCTCAGAGCCGGGTGAAATATCTGTAAGTTGATTCAGCTTCTCCCGTACGGCTTCAAGCTTCCGGGGATCTGAAATAAAGTCGTTCCAGGCGCGTTCTGCACGGGAAAATTCCTGACGATCCCCGCCGGTTCCCATGTAGGTGGTCCAGAAAAGATCTTCCTTGGTTTTATGCACCTTCATGTAGTCGTCGTTCAGTGTGTCAAAAAATTCTCTAATTAATGTAAGCATCTGCTTCCTTCCTTCAAACGATAATTTGATACTTTTTGGTGATATTAATGCAGGATCATTTTGCCGGAATCTTGATATCAGCTGAAAAAGAACAGCCGGACGGCCATGGCCAGCACGGTCACCGTGAGAATCACCTTGATCCATTTGTCTCCCTTCTGAACTGAGAAGTGGGCGCCCAGCCATCCGCCTGTGGCATTTCCAACAGCCAGGGCGATACCGGCAATCCAGGCCACCTCTCCGTTGATAATGAAGACTATGAGGGAGGGGATGGTGTAGAGGAATACAACCATCACCTTCATGGCATTGGTCATCACCAGATTGGTTCCGCTGATCAGAGAAAATGCAGCGATAATAATGAATCCCACACCCGCCTGGATGAAGCCGCCGTATATCCCTACCAGGAAAAACACAGGAACGAGCAGCCACCATCGCCGGATAATCTCATCTCCCGCCTGTTTTCTCTTGTTTCCAAGGAGGGTCAGAATGAGCACCATGATCATCACACCCGAAAGAATTTTTCTGAACAGTTCTCCGGAAATCTCTACGGCGATCATGCTGCCGGCAAGGGCTCCCGCTGCTGCGGTGATACCCAGGGTTAGCCCGGCCTTCCAGGGGAAATATCCCTTCTGGCGGAAGCGTCCCACCGCCAGGGCGTTCTGACTCAGGATTGCGATGCGGTTGGTTCCGTTTGCCATTACCGGAGGAATGCCCAGAAAGATCAGGGTTGGCACGGTGATCAGACTTCCGCCCCCGGCCACCACATTAATAAACCCCGCAGCGGTTCCTGCGGCAATAATCACGATGATCGATACAAGACTCACTTCCATCTGTATTTCTCCACCTGTATGTATTCTCAATATACCTGGTCAGGATGGGGGGCGATCCGGAATGCTATCCATAATCCCCGCCCTTCTGTATATTGGGTTCTATTATGAATTATGATCCCCACTATAACCCATTTTCATCAAAACGGAACCCCGTATATGCCCGCCGGGGTATGGTTGCAACCTCCCACCCCGCTGCGGCGGATATTGGGCTGGATATTCTCAAGAAGGGCGGGAACGCCGTGGATGCGGCAGTGGCAGCGGCAGCCGCCCTTGCGGTGCTGGAACCTACTTCCAACGGTCTGGGCGCAGACTGCTTTGCACTTATTCACGACGGAAGCAAACTTCATGGCCTGAATGCCAGCGGCTGGAGCCCCGCCGCCCTCAGTGCAGACGCTCTGCTGAATAAGGGGCGGAAAGAAATCTCCCCGTTCGGCTGGGATGCGGTAACCGTACCCGGGGCAATGGCCGGCTGGCACGAGCTCACTCAAAAATTCGGGACCCTCAGCCCCGCTGAACTGCTGGAGCCCCTTCTGTCCCGCTTCTCCAGAAGGCCGGAGGGAGAGGGCGGAGTAGCCGTTCCTCCCACCGTGGCGGCAAACTGGGAGCGGGCGGTGAAAGCCTACCGGAAACATCTTCCCGATGATCCTGCCTTCCGGCACTGGTTTGATCATTTCGCTCCCGAGGGAAGAGCCCCCTCAGCCGGTGAGGCCTGGAGCAGCCAGGATCAGCTGAAGACTCTGGAAATACTCGCCCGCGAAGGGTTCCGTTCCCTCTACGACGGCAGCCTGGCGGATGCCCTCCTGACCTTCAGCCGGCAAAGCGGCGGATATATGAGCGGGGAAGATCTCGGGGAATACACACCCTCCTGGGTGGACCCCATCTCCATGAGCTACAAAGGCTATGATATCTGGGAAATCCCCCCCAACGGCCAGGGGATTACCGCCCTCATGGCCCTGGGGATGCTTAACGGCGACACCCTCTCCGCCCACGGAGTACCCGCCGACATGCACCGGGGTATTGAGGCCATTAAACTTGCCTTTTCAGACACCACCCGCTACGTGACCGATCCCGGGTATATGGCTCACACGGCCGCAAACCTGCTGGACCCGGAATATCTTGGGGCGAGACGGGCCATCATTGGAGAGTCGGCGGGGGATCCTGCGCCGGGCACGCCGCCACAGGGGGGAACGGTGTATCTTTCCGCTGCGGACAGTTCGGGAATGATGGTGAGTTTTATTCAAAGTAACTACATGGGTTTTGGAAGCGGCCTGGTGGTACCCGGCTATGGTATAGCCCTTCAGAACAGGGGGCATAATTTTACGCTGGAGGAGGGACATCCCAACCGTCTGGAAGGCCGCAAGCGGCCCTTTCACACCATCATTCCCGGTTTCCTGACCCGGAACGGGCGTGCCCTGGGTCCCTTCGGTGTAATGGGGGGCTTCATGCAGCCCCAGGGGCATCTTCAGGTGGTGCAGAATCTCATTGATTACGGCTTGAACCCTCAGGCGGCGCTGGACGCCCCCCGCTGGCAGTGGATGCAGGAGCGAAGAGTCATGCTGGAAGCCGGCTTCGGGCAGGAGAGCTGCAACGCTCTGAGGCGTCTGGGGCATGATGCTGTACTGGAATCCGACTCAGGCCATTTCGGACGGGGCCAAATGATTCTCCGGGAGAAAGACGGAGGTTTTATCGGGGCCACGGAAAAGAGGTGCGACGGTTTTATCGCCTCCTGGTGACCCGCTAACTGACCCGCTCGCCGAACCATAGACGGTGCCCGGAAGCAGGAATCCTGTTTTACAAGCTTCGGTGCACTAACAAAATAGCTTTTCAATATGTGCCGTTTGCACTAAAATCTATATAAGATAATTTATATGGAAGCTGGGGCTTTGCCAGGGCAGAGGAAAAACATATGGATGAATTGAAACAGGGCATACGTCATGATGCTTCAAGGGTGATGATGTGGCTGACCGCTGCATTTATGGTTCCTCCCGTGGTGTGGCTGGGTGCGGGGACATATTTGAATATTTGGAGTCCCCAAGAGCTTTTAAGAATTATGCTGTCGCCGTTCATCTGGCTCTATATTCTCATTTTTGTAGGAGGAACAATATTACTTATCAGGCATCAGATTAAAAAAATCGTTGTAGTTCTATCTTATGAGAAGCCGAAAAAAGATCAGGTTTTCACGGGGATCCGGGCAGTGAATAAAGTACCGCTGCTGTTCTTTCTTCTCATGAGTATCTATTGTGTGGCAGGTCCTAATGCGGCATTATTGGGGCAAACTGTCAGTGTCAGCCCCTTTCTTGACAGATTTGAGTACCTGTTGGCCCAGCTTCTGGGAATACCCTTAATTCTGCTGTTTACGATTCCGTTTTTCATTCTCATGGTGAAAGCTTTGGAACGCTTCAGTTTCAGGCTTGATGTAAGCGGCAAGCATCGCTTTCTCAGCCTGAGACATAAGTTAATAATCAGTTTTCTGCTGAATATCATCGGTTCCCTTTTAACGCTTCTGATTGCCGGTCTGGCAATACTGTACAAAGAGGATGGCGGAAACCTTTTTCAAATTTTCTCCCGAAAGTTTGTGATAACAGGATCTGTTGTACTGCTCCTATCGGCGATTAATCTGATACTGATCGACGGGCAGATTACCAAACCTGTACAGGAGCTTACCATTGGTCTCAGCAAAGTCTTTACCGTGTTTTCCAAGGGTGAAGGACGATTGGAAACAGGGGTGAATATCTCCAGCAGGGATGAGCTCGGTTATATTTCCCGCCGTTTTAATACATTTATTCAGGCATTGAACAGGATATTCACCAAATTCAGGATCTGGCGGTCTCCAGTAATGAACGCTCGGTTACCCTTGAAAAACTCAGCCGGGAAGCCAGAAACTCCGTGGTTCATGCCGAGGAAAGCAGCCGTCAGATCATAGAGTTGATGAAAAGTATCAGAGAGAGCGGCCGGGATTATCTGGATCACTCCCGGGAAGTACGGGATTTCATCCATGCCACGGGAAAAAATATCCTGGAACAGGAAAACTCAACCGAGAGCATTACGGCGGAAAATCAGGAAATTGCATCTGAACTGAACGAAGAGATGAGCAAGAGCCGACAGCGTCTTGTGGCTGTACAGAACACTGAAAAAGCCTCGGATGAAGCCCGGAAATCAATTCAAAACTCGGTAAACCAGATGATCGGGATTCAAAAAAGCTCCAAACAGATTCTTGATATTCTGCATGTGATTAATGATATCGCCGAACGCACCAATCTTCTTGCTATGAATGCAGCAATAGAGGCGGCCCATGCGGGTGATACAGGACGGGGTTTTGCCGTGGTAGCCGGCGAAATACGAGGGCTTGCTGAAATGACCGGAGAGAACTCACGGAATATTGACGCATCTATAAAGAGCATCGTTCAGGAGATCAATTCAAGCGAAATTCAGGCCAGAAAGACTGCAGAAAAGATGGAAGAGAGTTTTCAGGAACTCCATGCACTCACTGGCGGTCTGAATGAAACCATAGAAGTTATTTCGTCCCTGGGAAATAAGTCTAATTTCATGTATGAACATCTTCAGGAACTCAGCAGGAATTCTAAGAGTATCAGCAAATCCGCCGAAACCTCGGACTCCAGAATTGAGAGCATTAGCGGTGGACTTTTAAAACTGGTGGAACAGTTACAGAACGCCGAGCACAAGGTTGAAAAGGTATATAATTCAATAGAAGAACAGTCCGCCGTGTTCGCAGAGACTGCTGATTCCATAGAATCCAATACCAGGGATATCCAATCCCTGTATGATATGGTGAAAGGTTTCAGCTGATCCGTTTTACAAGCTTCGGTGCACCAGCTTCATGGTAAATACCGGCTGGCTGTCCCTCAAACACTGAACAAGGTGTCCGCGGGCATTCGTGAAACGCTTGACGGTAATTTCATCTCCCAAGAAGCATTCCTTGAGAAAGCTCACTTCTACGCTCATGGGGCGGGTAGATTCCCAGGTTTCCATGGGCAGGGAATCCAGGGCAAGGGCCACATAGCGGGAGTTGTTCATATGCTGATGCACGTCCACGTCGGAGTAGGCTACGGTCCTGTTGAATTGAGCATCGGCGGATAGATTCTCCGGGTCTGCCATTTCAGGACCCAATTTATCAGGATTTGGCACTCCTTCAATAGCGCTCAATTCACCTGCATCGAACATGGGTTCGCCCTGTGGTTCAAACTGGCTGTGGATGGGCACCGGACGTTTCCGTTCCCCGTCGATAAGCAGCCAGAGGCTGTGGGCCCGGATCAGGTCTCTCTTCATGCCCGAGCCGCTCCCGGTCTCAGGGTTTTTGGCGGCCTGAGTACCTTTTGTTTGAGTAGTGTGGGTGCTCAGGCTGAATTGCCGCTGTGCCCTCAATCCCCGCTGGAACCAGGCCCGGGTTGTGGAGGTCAGGGGCTCATCAAGGAGCGGGAGACGGTGGATCTCCAGTTTCATGCTATGAAGTACCCAGTAGAGACCGTTGTCGGCCATGCTGTAGAATCCGAAATTCTGCTCATCCGCATGCCGTCTGGCGAAGTCCGCCAGGTAGTTCATCAGTTCATTGATTCTGAGACGTGAATTTAAATCCACATCCTGGGAACGGGGAATCAATATTTCAGTTTTTTCCATGGGGTCTCTCCGGATATCGGGCGGCAATTCTGTGAGTTCCCCGCCTTTCGGCGGGGAATCCCAGTATATCCGGGAGATTTGTTGTGTGCCAACTCCTGATGAGAGTTGAGAATCAGCTGGGTCCCAAGAAGACGTTGAATTCTTGTGAATCGGGAATGACAATTTGCTGGTCGCTGATTTGCTCATCGGTGATTTCCACGTTTGCCGAGGATGGAGCGATTTTGGTGGAACCGGAAACCTCTGCATCAAGCTCTGCTTCGGTGAGGCCCCCATAAAATCCCATATGCTCGTAGGTAATATCAAAATACACAATCCCCGGATCGCCGTTCATATCTTCGAGCCGGTCATCGAAGGAATTGTCATTTTCATCGGTGAATGGCAGTCCCAGATCAGGCTCACCGTTGATCCCGTCAGAGCTTTCTATAAAACCGTAAATGAAATATGTACCCTCAGGGATTGAGGAAAAACTGTAGGAGTATTCACTTGCGCTCTTGAGAATGGTTCCGCTGTCCATCTCTACAATGCCGTCGGCGAAGTTATCGTTGTCATCGATCACGACGATCCATGTCTCTCCGAAACTCAGGCCTACAGTGTTGTACAGATTGAATTTCCCGCTGACCAACGCCCCGGATGGTTCATTTCCGCCATTGGATCCCAGGAAAAGATTGCAGGAGACGAGAAGGGCAGCCGCAGCGAGAAGACTCATGATCTTTACGATGTATTTCATAATTTTCCTCCATAATGTTTAAAGAAGACTTTGAGGATAATTATAGCGCAATTATATTATAAAAAAACTCAGGAATAAATACTATTCCACATCTTTCTGGTGATTGAAAAAAGGGAGGTAAATCTGCGAGAATACTTCGTTACTTACCTGATGCCGACACCAGGCGGGAGATCGGAAATCGATATAGGATATCCGGATATAAGCTCATAACGTCAGAACCAAAAAGGAAGCGAAAGTATGCAGTCGAAAACTGATCAGGATGGGATGCAGGAAACACAGCCGGAGCGTCAAGGGCCCGGAGCCGATGAACCCGCTGTCCGCGTAGAGGGCGTAAATAAGTACTACGGCAGCTTTCATGCGGTGAAAAATCTAAATTTTCAGGTGGGAACAGGCCGATGCTTTGGTCTGCTGGGACCCAACGGTGCGGGAAAAACCTCCATGATGAAGATTCTCTATGGAAAGAATGAACGAAGTCACTCAGGCGACAGCAGCGTGGAGGTTCTGGGATTTGATCCTGATGATCACGAACTTGAGATTAAATATCTCACCGGAATTGTCCCCCAGGAAGATAATCTGGATGTTGAGCTTACCGTGCTGGATAATCTGTTGATTTACAGCAGGTTTTACGGAATGAATCGTGCCCAGGCCAGCGGGAGGATCGATGAGCTGCTGCAGTTCATGGAGCTGGGAGAGAAGAAAACTGCGAAAATTCGGGAACTCTCCGGAGGAATGAAGCGTCGCCTAATTATTGCCCGGGCGCTTATCAATAATCCACGGCTTCTGATTCTGGATGAACCCACCACCGGGCTGGACCCCCAGGTGCGTCATCATATTTGGGACAAGTTAAGGCAGCTGCTCAACCGCGGGGTAACCATTCTTATCACCACCCATTACATGGAAGAGGCCTTTCAGCTCTGCGATGAGCTGGCCATCATGCATAAGGGGGAGAAAATTCTTCAGGGAAATCCCAGAACTCTGATTGATGACAATATGGAGCGCTACGTGCTGGAGATCCATAACATGGAAAATACAGGTGAAATACGGGAGAATGAGGCAGTGCGGAGAGAACAGGACAACATCCGGCTCTTGTTTTATTCCAACTCCCACAGAGAACTTGAGGAAATCAGCGAAACATTGAATCCCGGGGATTATTATCTTCGGCAGTCGAATCTGGAAGATCTGTTTTTAAAGAGTACCGGGAGGGCGTTACATGAGTGATGCATTAATGCGTAATACATCGACGAGTGCTTCAGCAAACACTCCGGCGGCTTCAGCGGTTCCGGGGTTTTTCCGGCGCATCTACTCCGTTTGGTTTCGTCATTATAAGGTATATACCAATAATCTTATCAGCAATGGGATCCCCCCGTTTCTTGAACCGTTAATTTTTCTGGCAGGCATCGGATTGGGCCTCGGAGGCTATGTGGGTCTTATTGGAGATGTACCCTATGTGGTATTTCTCGCTTCGGGAATCATCGTTCCCCCTGCCATGTTCACCGCAGCCTTCGAATGCAGTTTCGGTACCTTCATCCGGATGGAGTTTGATAAGGTCTATGACGGGATGATCTCCTCCTCGATTAATGTGCGCGATCTGTTTCTGGGTGAGATGCTTTTTGCCGGCACCAAGAGTCTGTTTTTCAGTGCGGCGGTGCTCATTGTGATAACCATTCTGGGGTTCGTATCATCATGGACGGCGGTGTTTGCCCCCATCGGAGGCTTTCTCACGGGGCTGATGTTTGCCGCCCTTTCGCTGTTTATTACGTCATTTGTAAAGACCATCAACCATTTCAATTTTTATTTTACCGGTCTTCTCACCCCCATGTTTTTTTTCTCAGGCATTGTGTTTCCCCTGGATCAGCTTCCCGGATGGCTGCAGGGTGTGGCCCAGGTTTTCCCTCTGACACATTCGGCCCGGATCGTACGCTCCTTTGTGTTCAACGACTACGATCTGTGGCTGCTTTTTGACTACGGTTATGTTCTGGTTTTCACCCTGCTGATGGGGGGGCTTGCGATAAAGCGGCTGCGGAAGATTATCGTTCAGTAATGAACGCTGCAACTGGGAAGATGCCCGACGCTGTTGCCCGCTGCCGCTGCTATGCGGGCATCGATCTTGCATGGACCGCCGGGGGAAGCAGCGGGCTTGCGGTTCTTTCCCAGACCGGGGAGGTGGTGTTCTGCAGCTCGGGGAAGTGGAGCGACGAGGATTTGGTCCGGCTTTTAGAAACATATCAACCTGTGCATACCTGTGTGGACAGCCCGCTGGTGGTTGGCAACCAGGAGGGGGGCAGGGCGGTGGACTCAATGCTGATGCGCCATAGTTTCCACGGCACCCATGTGAAAATGTTCGCCACTTCCCGGAATTTTATGCTTAGGCGTTACGGAGGGATCCGGGGCGAACGTCTTGCCGAAGAATTCAGGCGCTCAGCTGTGGGGGAGTTTCCCCGGTCCCTGAGCGAAACCTATCCGGCGGCGGCAATAGCAAGCCTGTTTCCCGGAATACCGCCCTCGGCCCATAAAATCCGAACAGTTGCCGGATTAGACTCTGCCCTTGCCGGGGCCCGGAAAATTCTCTCTTTGCTCAGGCAGTCGGGCATTCGGGGGGAGCTGCCTAAGCCTCCGGACCTGGATTCCGGCGGCGGCTCACCAAGGGCCGGGTATAAAAAATTTGAAGATTCACTGGATGCCCTTTTGTGTGCAGTGGCCGCATTGTATCACGCTGAGTATGATTCATCCCTGGTGTTCAGTGATGGAGTGAATGGGTTTACCGTAATTCCTGAACCGCGGTTTACCTAAAAGCAGCTTCCGGCGTATTATGTTCCTGCATTTGATTACTCCGGATGCAGATGCCGATATTTCCAATCCGGTTTTTGACCCCATCCGGTGTGTAACCACATCAGGTTTATTAACACAGAGAGGCTTCATGATTATTCTGCTTTCCATTGTTTTGCCCATCCTGGTTCTTGCTTCAGTTCTTGTGGTGAATACCCTTCGTTTGTCACGGCAGGATGTATATGAGGGGGGGGCGCGTCCCCAATCCCCCGATCCCCGGGATGAACCTGAGGTGGATTTTTCCCGGGCCAAGGAATCATTCTCCCGTGCATTGAGAATTCCCAGCGTAAGCTACAGCGATTATTCCCGGAATGATGTTACGGTGTTTCAGGAATTTCAGAAATTTCTTGGAGAGCGCTATGCCCACTGGTTAAAGGATTGTGAGATACAGTATTTCGATGTGTACGGTATGGCCATCCGCTGGCCGGGAAGTGAAGGGAATTCCCGGGGGCTGCCCCTGTTATATACCGCCCATTACGATGTGGTTCCGGTTGAAGGTCAGCAATGGGCTGTAGATCCCTTTTCCGCCTTGGAGAAGGACGGGCATATTTGGGGAAGGGGCAGCCTGGATACCAAGAATTCTCTCATAGCCCTCATGGAAGCAGCCTATTCCCTTCACCGGGAAGGGTTTCAACCCCGTCGGGATATCTGGTTTGCCTTCGGCGGGGACGAAGAGACAGAGAGCAGCCGGGGTGCCATGACCATGGCCCGCTGGTTTGAGGAGCAGGGAATCCGCTTTGCCTGGACCTTCGATGAAGGGGGCATTATTGCCCGGAATATGATCCCGGGAGTCCACGGTTCGGCGGCACTGGTGGGTATAGAGGAGAAAGGTTTCGTGAATTTCCGCTTCACAGCCCGCTCATCCGGGGGGCATGCCTCCACTCCTCCGGAGCGAACCGCATTGGGCCGGGTCAGCAGGGCGGTCGCCCGGCTGGAGGCTTCCCGCCAACCCCGGAAACTTATACCCAGCCTCCGGAGTTTTTTCCGGCGCACCGTGCCGTACCAGAGTGTTGCCCTGAAAATTGTGATGGCGAATCTCTGGCTATTTGCTCCCTTGGTAAAACGGGTGCTGGCCGGAGGAGATGACAGCCGGGCGATGATTCAAAGCACTCTGGCTCCCACCATGGCGGCGGGCAGCAGCAAGGAGAACGTCCTGCCGGCGGATGCCTGGGCGAACATTAATGTACGCATTCTCCCCGGAGAAAACATTGAGAAGCTCAGGCGCAGATGCATCCGGATTATCAGGGATCCCCTGGTTGAAGTGAGCATCGCCAATGCCGCAGAGGCCAATGATCCGGTAAGCTCCCCGGAAACAGTGAATGCATCAGCGCTCGCCGGAGGCCCCGGCAGGGGAAGTACTGACAGGTTTCTCCGATTCTGCGCAGATGCTTTGCGTTTTCGTGAGGGGTTCACCGCCGCATTGCCCTATCTTATGACCGGAGCCACAGACAGCAAGCATTACGCCCATCTCAGCGATCATGTGTTCCGCTTTGTCCCCATGGAACTGGATTCAAAGGAACTCTCCCTGATCCATAATCCGGATGAACGAATATCATTGGAAAATTTCCGGGGCATGCTGGAATTTTACCGCTATAATCTGAAATATCATGAAACCGTATTTCAATAAAAAATGCCGGGCCGGGAGCCCTGTATATTCACCGGGAGCCCTGCATATCCATATGTACCGGATGAGCGCGTTTCACCCCGGGAAGGAACTTGAATGCCAGAAACAATGAACAGCTCTGTAAAAATCGGAGCCCGAGCCTTTGCAACTGCAGTGCTGATCCTGCTGGGACTGATGATTGTCAGCGGGCTTCTTACCGTATATCTGCCCTCGGGGGAATATGAACGGGTGCAGCTTGAAGACCGCAGCCTGATTACTCCCGGTTCCTACCAGGAGGTGGAGAAGCCCGATTATCCTGTATGGCGCTGGTTCACCGCTCCCCTTGAAATTCTGTTTACCGAGGGCAATGTTACCCTCATAACCCTGATCCTTTTTCTCTTCGCTGTGGGGGGGTCCATTACCATTCTGGAGCAGATTCATGTGATGGATCTGCTGGTCCAGATGCTCATAGATAAATTTCAGAAAAATAAATATGTACTCATGGCGGTGACAATTTTTATTTTCATGGCCCTGCCGTCACTGCTGGGCATATATGAAGGTCTGGTTCCGGTAATCATCTTCGTAGTTCCCATGGCCCGGCGCCTGGGCTGGGACAGTCTGACGGGGCTGGGGATGAGCCTTCTGCCCATGGCCTTCGGTCTGGCCGCCGCCATTTCCAATCCTTTTACCATCGCAGTAGCCCAAACCATTGCCGATCTCCCCTTATTCAGCGGTTCATGGCTGCGGATTATCTTTTTTGTTCTGGTATATACCGCTCTATTCCTTTTCGTATACCGGCATGCAAAAAAGGTGGAAAAGCATCCCGAATCCAGTCCCTGCCACAGCGATGACGAAAAGCTGGGAGATGTGGAAATTCATGATTTTTCCGACACCCATATTCACCTGGTTCGCCGGGGGCTGATATGGTTCAGCGTCTGGATCGGGATAGCCCTTGTTGTGGTTTTGGGGGTGGCGTTTTTTCCCGACCTGGGGTTTCTCGCCTTTCCCCTTATGGGACTGATGTTTCTCATCGGCGGGTTCGGAGCAGGGGTGTTCAGCGGACACCGACTGGGCAAGGTGCTCAACATATTTCTCAAAGGCGGGGTGAATATCATTCCCGGAGCCTTCCTGATTATGCTTGCCTACAGCGTAAAGTATATTATCGATTCGGGAATGGTTACCGACACCCTGCTTTTTATGGCCGCAGATGCCATTGAACAGGCCAATCCCTTCCAGTCTGTACTCTTAATATACGGAATTACCCTGGTCATGAACTTTTTTATTGGTTCAGCTTCCGCCAAGGCGTTTTTAATGATGCCCATCCTGGTGCCTCTGGCGGATCTGGTGGGGATTACCCGGCAGACCACGGTCCTGGCTTTCGGATACGGCGACGGGTTCAGCAATATGGTCTTTCCCACAAACCCCCTCTTGCTCATAGCCCTCAGTTTTACGGTGGTCTCCTACACCAAATGGCTGAAATGGACCATTCCCCTTCAGGTTATTATGGCGGGATTTTCCCTGCTGTTCATGTTCATTGCGGTGCAGATCGGGTTCGGCCCATTTTGACGGTACACGGCAGACCATCGATAAACTGGAGACTGATGTTGCCCGCTGCAGCCCAGAAGCAGCGGGAAGCATCCGCCCGGGTACTGCCGGGAAGCAGCGGGGGTCCAGCGGGGGTACGGCCGGGAAGCAGCCGGGGTCCAGCGGGGGTACGGCCGGGAAGCAGCCGGACGGCTTGGGCGGCCAGATTCAGCTGAGAATGAGATACCCGAAGATTGCCAAAAGACTTGCTGCACTGTTAGATATGATATTCACCATATCATTGGTAATCCAGCTGTATCCTTTGACCAGGCGGGTGGCCATTCTGATATCACCTCGATTTTCTGAATAGAGGGTCTCATAGCGTTTCTCGGTGTAATTCCCCTTCGAATCCTCATAGAGAGCCTGGACTGTGGCTCCCAGAAGGGAATCTATCAGGCTGCCCAGAAAGCCGCTCAACGCAGCAGGCAGGGCGACAACCTTCCAGAGAAAAGCTCCGGGGAGCAGGCTGAGAAAAGGTGCTGCACCCAGGACCATCGCCGTTGCACCTACGGCGGAGGCCAGGGTTCCCTGGAGGGAAACCGCACCGCTTTGTCCCTTCTGGAGGGGCTCCCAGTTGATAATGGATCTGGGCTTTGCTGAGGAGAGAACTCCCAGCTCACTGGCCCAAGTGTCGGATGCGGCGCAAGCCATTGAACCGAGAAATCCGGCGGCAAACACCATGGAGCCGCTTGCGGCGAAGCCGAGCATACAGAGCGCCGCCGGGGCGGCGTTTGCGCCTGCCTGCCATGCATCCCTGATGTGGCCCTTGTCGTGGATCTGCTCAAGTATGGTTTTCTGATGATTTCCCAGCTTGCTGAGCAACGAGGAACTAACGAAGAAGAGCCCCAGCACAAACCACGCGCTGAATCCGCCGCCGAGATAAATGGCGAACCCAAGAATAAATCCTGCCGCCGCGCCGGATTCATCTACGCTTCCCTTTCGGTAGGCGATGTATGCCAGCAGGAGATTGGCTGCTCCCGCTGCGGCAATCCGTATGAGCAGAAATGCCGTGGTAAGATTTTCAATAGGTCCGAGCATCAAAAAATCGTTCATCCCAACTCCTAAGCAGCCAGTCCCGACAGGATCCGGAATACCAGCGCCGTGCCCAGGGGAACCGTCAGATTATCCAGACCCAGGGGAGTGTACAGTTCCACCAATGTTGCAGTTCCGGCGATAACTATAGCGAAGAGTATAATTTCCGGTACGGCTCTGTTTCCCGAAAACAGGAATTGCATTATCAGTGCAACCCCAAGGGATGCAGCAAACATGGTGAGGGTTCCGGCCAGGCTCTTCTCGCCGCCTGGAACCGGGATTTTTTTCCCCCTGGAGCCTTTTGTCTCACCGATAAGCGCTGCCAGGCCGTCTCCCCATGCCAGGATCATTATCGACATTCCCCCCGCCCACTTGGGAACCTCCGTACTCCATGTGAGAACCACCAAAATCAGCAGAGTCACCGGGTAGTAAACGGTACCCGGATTGGATTTTTCTTCTCCCATTGCCGGCAGAATCTTCGTGCGGTATATCAAATAATTGGCGAAGATGAAAAACAACGGACCGATTACGGCTATACCCAGATCTTCCATGGTAAACATGGCGATAAACCACCAATGGCCCACCCCAATGTGAATGAACTTCCGTGCACCGGAGGGGCTGAGACGTTTTCCTGCCAGAAGAATACTGGATACGGCCATGATGATAAACACGAATCCGAAGGAAGTAATGAGACCCGGCAATTGATTCATGGCTGTATCATACCTGAATCTTGCCAACTGGCATAGGCAGGGGGTAATATATCCTCTTATGAAACGATTTCTATTGATGCTTGCAGCTGCGGCGGTTCTGTTCGCAGCCCTGGGTGCTCTGCTGTACCCGGGATCCGTTGATCAGGTTCTCAGGGAGGCTTCTTCTCTGGAACTGGTGTTGCTCATATCACTGTCTCTGGCAGGTATGAGTTTTCTCTTTGGTTTGGTCACTTCCGATTATTCCTGGGTGGACCGTCTGTGGAGTACTGCTCCGGTTCTTTTTTCCTGGATATATGCGCTGAAGGCCGATTTTTCTCCCCTGCTGCTTCTGCCGGTACTGGTGGTCAGTCTCTGGGGAGCGCGACTCACCTTCAATTTCGCCCGGAGAGGGGGATACAGTGGAATGGAAGACTACCGTTGGCCGATTCTCCGAGAACGGATCGGAAACGAGTGGCTGTGGCAGCTGTTCAATCTGCTGTTTATCTGCGGTTTTCAGATCGGATTGTTTATACTTTTCACCGCTCCCCTGGTTAGCCTGGTTCCAATAGGCTCAGCGGTATCCGGGAATCCGGCCGCCTATTTTGCGGCTATTCCTCCGGCCGGGTTTGCAGCTCTTGCAGCCATGCTCTTTTTCATCGGACTGGAGACCGTGGCGGACCAGCAGCAGTGGGATTTTCACCGGGCCAAAGCTTTGAGCAAAAAGAACCCGCCTGATCTCAACACCAATGATGCTCGGTGGCTGGATGCTTATCCATGGAAGGAAGACATTTCCCGGGGGTTTCTCTCCTCCGGGCTGTTCTCGGTTATCCGGCATCCCAATTATCTGGGTGAGCTGGGAGTGTGGTGGAGTCTGTATATCTTTGCCGCATCCGTACAGGGTACAATGTTTCACTGGAGTATCAGCGGTGTGGTATTGCTCAGCGCCCTTTTTGTGGGTTCCACGGCATTCACCGAGAGCATTACCGCGTCAAAATATCCTGATTACCCCCGCTTCCAAGCCTCTACTCCCGCCCTGATTCCGGTGAATTTAAAGAACGGCAGATTTGCAGCCCGGGAAGATAGCTGAAATCGCGCCTTCCTGCAGACCCCTGTCCCCCGAGCTGGACAGGGGTTTTTTTGGATGATATAATTGGCATATGCCAAGAAAGAAGGGCTGCAGGAAAATATCAGGTAATCCCGGATCCCGGTTCTTTAAACCCAGGGGAATTCCGATGCGGGAGTTGACGGTGCAGACTCTTGAACTGGATGAGTTCGAAGCCCTCCGTCTGGCTGACGCTCAGGGGCTGTATCATGCAGATGCTGCTGAGAGAATGGGTGTTTCCCGCCAGTCATTCGGATTGATCATCAAATCCGCCCGGAAAAAGGTCGCCGTTGCCCTTACTGCCGGGGACGCCTTGGCGATTAATGCATTGGATCATTGCGGGGAGAATGGGGTGTTGCAGGCCGCAGCATCAGAATCCGGACCCCGGTGAACACCCGGTTGGTATATCTAAACCTTTACCGGAATATATTAGGAGTACACATATGAAAACTGCCGTACCGGTTTTACAAAACAGAGCGGACAGTCCCCTCTCGGGCCATTTCGGTTCCGCGCCTTTTTTTGCAATTTTCGATACATCATCAAGCGAGCCTGAGTTCTTCGATTGTTCAACCCGACAAAGTCAGGGCTGTGCACCGGTGGAAGAGCTTCTTTCCATGAATGTAAGCAGTGTTGTCTGCCTGGGCATGGGGCGGGGAGCAATCCGCAAACTTGAGGCGGCTGGTATTGCCTGCCGGTTTCCGGTGCAGGCGCCTGGACGTCTCGATGCCCTCATGTCCGCCTACTCTTCCGGCAGCCTCAATCTCAGTACAGACAGCGGGGTGTGTGTGGAGCACGGAGATCATAACGGGGATCACCAGGGACACTCCGGTCACTGTCAGCACTGATCTCACTGCCATCACTTTTCACAGACAAGGGTAACCCCGGGCGTCCCGTCGGGTTTCTGGAGAACG
Source organism: Salinispira sp. (assembly GCF_059431795.1). Lineage (NCBI taxonomy): Bacteria > Pseudomonadati > Spirochaetota > Spirochaetia > Spirochaetales > Spirochaetaceae > Salinispira > Salinispira sp. The sequence goes on along the minus strand of NZ_JBXWXS010000040.1, from coordinate 18,450 downwards.
ACGGATAGTTCGCCTCAGGTGAGAAGATCTTTAATCAATTCAATACCCTTCAGCGGATATTGGTTATGCATGTCATGCCTGCCGCCGGGTTCTATCTGCAGCCGGCCCTGCTCTAATTGAGCAAGGGCTCTCCTGCTGTGCTCGGGAGTGAAATAGGCATCCTTATCTCCCTGCCAGAGAATAACCGGCACCTGAATATTTTTCAGAAGTTTGAGAATGCTATAGTCAGGATTCATAATATAGCTGTCTTTGTGGGTGCTGATAATCTGCCATAAACGTTCAGCCCGTGAATGTCCGTGCTGTTCCCCGAACGCCTGTTGAATTTCCGGAGGAAGCTCATTGAATGGAGGCACCAGCAGTTCAGCCTTGTGGGCCAGGGTTTCATTGGAAAAGAAACCGGTGGCTTCACAGAGAAGCCCCTTCAGTCCCCGGGGGGAATCTGATGCATGGGAGGATGCGATTGCACCTCCCAGACAATGTCCCCAAATGAAATATTCCTCATCCTCCGGGATGTGGGCGGCAATCCATTGCTCCAGCTCCTGCCGCCCCGATTCTATGCTGTCCATTCTATCGCCCGCTCCGCTGTCGGGAAATACAAATTCATCCCGTGGATCATACCCGTGGCGATTAGGCGCATGGGTTTGAAAACGGGTGCTCAGTTCGGACAACAGCCCATTCCAGGTACCGGCATTCTGGAAACCATTGTGCAGAAGCAGTAGATGGGGCTTTTTCATTTTGCTGCTCATGTGTAGTATGTCCTCTGTACGTATGAATGGATGAATCTAACAGTACGGGCTGTGGAACACCCAGCGCTTACGTAAGAATATGATAGAACGTCCGGCGGGTAAATACACAACCTGGCCGGCTATGTTTATAAGGAGAAATTTATGAAAAAATATATGGCAACATTGTTTTTAATGGCAGTGATCCCGGCCTTGCTCTTTGCATCACCGTCAACCGAGATGGATCGGAAAATTACCATGGCCTATCCCAGGACTATCAGTTCAATCCCGTTTCTGGAATTGGTAGAACTTTATCCGGAGGAGTACAGCGGACAGGCTTTTACCGATCATCCCCAGGCACTCGGGCAGCTACTGAACGGGGAGGTTGACCTGCTCGCGTCAGGATTTACCGTGGGCTACAACAGGTATCAGGCTGCGGGCGATATTCGGTATCTGTTCGGCCATGTATGGGGTATCTCTTCAATTATGACATCCCGGGAGATAACCAACCTGAGAGAGCTGAGCGGGGAAACCATTTATGTACCCTTCGAGGGCAGTCCCATTGAAGTACAGATTTCGGCTCTGCTGGAAGAGCTGGGGCTCAAGGATGAAATCGAGCTGGCATACGCCCCGTTTCCCCAGGCTGCGGGACTCCTGGTTCAGGGCAAGGCGGAGGCAGCGGTACTGGTTGAACCCATTGCCAGCAAGCTTGAAGCGTCAGGAAATGCATATCGTTTCCAGACTATCCAGGAAAGCTATGCAATTTTGTCCGGGGGAGAACTGCGCAGCCCTCAGGTAAGTGTTTTTGCCCTGGAGAAAACCGGCGCAGAACTGGCCGGAGAACTGGACGAATTGAGAAACCGGCTGGAGGATATAAGCTCCAGGCTTCTGGAAGACCCTGCTTCATATGCCGAGAAATATGCGGCGTTTTTTGAACTTCCTCCAGGGGTAATTGAACGGGGATTACAGCAGGCACTTTTTGATTTTCCTGAAGAAGCGGAGGAGATAGACCTCATTCAACTCTATGCCCGCATAATGAAAATCGAGGATCCGGGTGCGGAATTCCACCAATATTGATGGGGAAGAGGGGCGAAAGCATTCGCTCCCGCTGAGAATCGCAGAATATTCTGCGGGGCTTGTACTCTTTTTTCTCCTCTGGTGGGGAGGAAGCCTGCTTGCCGGGCCGGGAGTGCTTCCCGGCCCCGCTGCCGTCCTGGATATAATTGCCTCGCCGGGGCTCATGGCGGATTTTCTGGTTGAAGTCTCAAGGACCCTATCCCGGGCATTTCTGGGCTTTGCTGCCGCCTGGATTCTCAGCATCCCCCTTGGACTGCTCATCGGAGGCAGCGGCTTCAGTAGAAGAATTTCGTTCTTTCCTGTTTTTCTGCTCCAGGGTGCACCCCCTCTGCTCTGGATCACACCCCTGGTGCTGTGGCTGGGAACCCGTGGCGCAGCTGCGCCTGCGGTGGCGTTTCTGGTAACCACTCCATTGCTCCTCAGTCACATTGTGGAAGCACGGCGTCAGATCAAAGATTATGAATACCAACTCTTCAGGATATATAACAACAGACCCCGGACAGTATGGACCGAGCTGTATATTCCCCGCCTTCTGCCAGCATTAAAAACAAACGCCCATCTTGGACTAATGACTGCTGTGAAGAGCGCAATGGTGGCCGAATGGTTCGCCGCCCAAAACGGGTTCGGCAGGCGTATTAATTCGTTTTATCAGTTTTTTGATGTAACCCGCTTTTTCGCCTGGGCGCTGCTGTTCCTTCTGAGCATGGCCGTCCTTTCTCTATGCATCCGGATGGTTCTGCGCCACAGCTTCCCTGAGAGGAAGTACAGCCCCGATCCTGAACCCCATACAGATCTCGCACCCCATATTCATACCGCGGCCCATATCCATACCGATCCCGAGCCGGGAGCCGGGACCGGCACCAATGCATTCTCCAAATCTATGCTCCTCCGTCGGCCAGCTCCCACAGGAGAGGCTGAAAACTCGCTGGATAGGGGCATTCAGGTGCGGGGGTTGGGGGCATCCTTCGGAAGAGATGAAATATTCAGGGGAGTCAGTTTCTCTGTATCCCCCAAAGAACCCCTGGTAATTCATGGCCAGTCAGGATGCGGAAAAACCACGCTTTTAAAAACTATAGGCGGACTGTATACTCCCAGCGAAGGCAGCGTTCAACGACCGGCTGAACTGGCAATGCTGTTTCAGGACGATCTCCTTCTGGAACATCGGGACGCCCTGGGGAACACTCTGCTGCCGGTACTTCCTTCACCTGCTCCGGCAGATATCAACCGGGCGGCACAGATGCTGGATCTCTGGGGGCTGGAAGGGTATTATCATCACTTCCCGAGCCAGCTTTCCGGCGGGATGCGCAAACGCTTGTCCATGGCCAGGGCATGGTATATCCGGCCCAGAGCGCTGCTTATGGATGAACCCTTTAATAATCTGGACAAAAGTGCACGGGATGAAATCTGGGACCGTTTCTTTCTGCTCCATTCCCGTAAACCGGTGCCAACGATTATTATTACCCATTATCCCGAGGAGCTGGCAGGGCGCGCCGTGCGGTCCTGTTCCTGGGATGAACTTACGGTGCCGGAAACATGAACCCGATCCGATGGAAAGGCCGGGGTAGACCTCGGCCTTCGGGAACGGGGATCGCTTATGAAGAACCGCTTACAAAGAATCGCAAACTAAGAAAGCGGAAGGGCTGTAAATCCCCGAAAGGCTCCCCCAACCCCGTCTATAATGAACTGGATTGCCAGGGAAGCAAGCAGAATGCCCAGAAGCCGCTTAAACACATTATTCGCCGTATGCCCGGCGGCCTGTGCTATTCTTCCTGAGGCCAGAAACATTACAAGAGCAATTGCATAGACGCTGATGATTGCAAGGAAAAGGGGCAATAAGGTCTCTATAGTGCCCGAATTCCGGGAGAATTCCAGAACCGTATACGTCAGCGCTCCGGGACCGGCAATCATGGGAATGCTCAGGGGATACACCGAAATATCCCTGGGGCTTCGGTCAGGAATCTCTCGGGATTCCTCTTCTCCTGGGTGCACGATCATTCCAAATGCGGTGTAGAACAGGAGAAGTCCCCCTGCAATACGGAAGGCATCCATGCCGATCCCCAGGCTTTCAAGAAAGACTTTACCGAATAATCCGAATACGCTTACCAGTACAAGGGAAATGCCCACGGCTTTCACAGCCATCTTACGGGTATATGATCGTTCCCGGCCGTCTGTAAGTGCGTGAAATACCAGAGAAACCCCTATAGGGTCGACAATCACAAAGTATCCCGCAAAAGCGGAGAGAAATATCTGAAGCATGCCCGGTTATAGCATATCTGCAAAAAAAATCACAGCATATTCATGAGTCCGGCTACCGGGTAGGCCTCCGTCAATCGGTGAGAAGATCCGCCAACCGGGTAGAAAACCAACCAACTGATTGCCCCCTCCCCATACAGGGTGAGAAAAAATGTCTCCGAATGAAAAAAACAGTTGACAGAATGCGCTCTCTTTATTAGTGTAACAGTGTACTACACAAGTGGTACACCAATACAGAGGATTTTAATAATTGGAGGTCGTGATGATTCACATGAAAGAAGTTGCATTCGGGTACAAAAAGAATGCTCCCCTGTTTTCCAATCTTGATTTCAACATTGGCGAACCGGGAATCTACGGACTGCTGGGAAAAAACGGTGCCGGGAAAACAACCATGCTCAAACTGGCTTCAGGTCTGCTCTTTCCCCAGGGAGGGGAGATCAGCCTGTTCGGCAGACAGGCTGCAGTACGCCATCCGGAATCACTGAACAAACTGTCGTTCATTCCGGAAGAAATTGCCGTCCCAGATTTAAGTCTGGACGCGTACAGTGCCATTTTAGGAGGTTTCTACCCCGATTTCAGTATGCAGGATCTGGAGCGCTTTGCATCCGAATTGGATATTGAACGGGGAAAATCCATGAAAGCCATGTCTCTGGGGCAGAAGAAAAAGTGTCTGTTGGCGGTTGCTCTTGCCAGTAATACTGCGGCGGTGATTATGGATGAACCCACCAATGGTCTGGACATTCCATCCAAGCAGAAGTTCCGTCAGCTTCTGGCAGAACAGGCCGATGCCCAAAGGAGCTTCATAATATCCACCCATCAGGTACGGGATGTTCAGAATATTATCGATCCGGTCATCATCCTGGACAATGGCGAAGTGGTTTTCCAGGGCGATATGGGTGCCATTGCCGAGGGTTTGGCCATGTCTTGGTATGAAGAGAAACAGCTTCCCACCGCTGCTCTGGCATGGCAGCCCGCAGTTGGCGGCGTTACCGCCCTGGTTCCCAGAAGTACTGCCCCTGACGGTTCGGATGATATAGATCTTGAACTGTTTTTTCAGGCAGTTACCGACAACGCGCCCCTGGTGCGCAGCAAAATCGAAGGGAGGTCCTAATGAATCCTGTACAACACAGCGTTGAGCGCATTGCGCGTCTCATCGGTCTTGAAATCGGTGAAAACGGAAAAAAAGCTCTGGTATCGGCCCTGGGCATATTCGGTATCTTTATGGCCATCTCCATGCTGAGCTGGCTGGCGAACAACGGACGGCAGGTCTCCGGCGAAGAGTACAGCCTGTTTACCATCATATTCGGGCTTGCCCTCACCGGCAGCAGTTTTACCCGTCAGCGGGGATCCGCCACACACATTGAGTATCTGCTCAGGCCTGCATATACCTTCGAGAAGATGCTCTCAAAAATTGCGGTAACCGCGCTGGGATACTGGCTTCTGATGAGCCTGCTCTATATTCTCTCCCTCATAGTACTCTATGTTGCGGCACTCATTATTGGAGTGGAAGGTACCCATTTCCCCCCACAACTGGGAAAACTTTTGCTGGATACCCTCTATATTTATCTCCCGGTGAATGCACTGTTTCTCTTCGGAAGCGTCTATTTCGAAAAAAACAGCATTGGAAAGGTTTTGCTCTCCATGGCGGTATTCGCACTCGCTCTGGTGGTACTCTCCGGTTTCGCGGGAAGAGTGATTTTCGCTCCCTATTTTCAGAACCCCGATGCGTTTAATCAGGTGCAGACGGTTATTGAACAACAGGCCGGGGATGATCCTGAACAATTCTTTGTTGCAGTATTCGGATTCAGTCCCGTTCTCATCTATACCCTGAGGCATGTACTCACCACTCTGTGGATTCTTGGACTCTGGACACTCAGTTGGCTGCGTCTTAGAGAAACAGAAGCCTGAGAGGAGGGCCAAGATGAAATTTAGCAAAGGCGCATCCATATATGAACAAATTGTGGAGCATATTCTTGAACAGGTGGTATCCGGTTCCTGGTCCCCGGAAGAGCGAATATCATCGGTACGGGAAATGGCCGTTAAACTGGGGGTGAACCCCAACACCGTGCAGCGGGCATATGCCATGCTTCAGGAAATGGAAATCCTGGAAAACCGACGGGGAGTGGGGTACTTCATCCATACCGGCGCCGAAACTGCGGCCCGGACACGGCTTCGGGAAGAATTCACCCGGGATGCTCTGCCATGGATATCCTCCCGGCTCAGGCTGCTGAACATTGAACCAGATGAGTTTGCCGGCATGCTTCGCAGGCATTTGAACGGTGAAACAACCTGAAAATGGGTTCAAACTGAATATGACCGATACAACAGGTCAAAGGAGAAAGGAAATGAAAAAACGCACAAATACAATTTTGGCGATCATCGGCGGCAGTTTTCTGCTGTTGTCTCTGGTTTTGATGATTGTCGCCCGATTCAGGCTGGATACTCTTCTGGCTTCAGTCTGATATGCGCACAACATCAGGAAAAAGCAGCCGCCCCTATGGATCCCATGGGGGCGGCTGTTATGTAATGATCTTTGCGTATCGGGCTCTGCTCCCCGGGATTATTCCGGGCTGCCGAGTCCTTCAATAATCCGCCCGGAATTCAATCGGATATATTCCAGATACGTATCTCCCGGCTGACCGGCTTCAGCCAAAGAACCGGTCAAAACCCTCACGACTTTAACATCCGGCCCTGCTTCATCTGCAACGCTCATGGTCAACTCCACCAAACCGCGACTGGCGGTTTCTCCCAAGACTATCAGGCGAACGCCCTCCCGGCGAATTTCCTCGATTAGGCTGCTGATCTCCCGGGCAGAAGGCTCAGACTGATCCGATGGAGAAGGAATTACGGTACCGGCAATTTCCAGTCCGTACTCCTCTGCAAAATAGTTAAGAACCACATGGTCGCTGATAAACCTGCGCTCATCCGCGGGAATCTGCCGTGCAGCTTCCCGTATTTCGCTGCTTATCTGTCGGAGATTCTCCCGGTAAGCCTCGGCCCGGGCTGAATACTCACTACTGTTCACAGGATCAGCTGCAGAGAGTACGCTCTCAATATTTTCAGTCCAATGAATAACAAACTCAGGATTCATCCAAAAATGGGGATCCCCTCCCGCATGGCTGTGCCCGTCGTGATCATCGTGATCTTCATGGTCGTCATCGTCGTGGTCATCATGATCATCGTGATCGTCATGGTCATCGTCGTGGTCGTCGTGATCATCGTGATCGTCATGGTCATCGTCGTGATCGTCGTCGTGATCGTCATGGTCATCGTGATCGTCGTGATCGTCGTGGTCAATATCAATACCTGCGGAAACAGCGACTACATATTCGGGGCTCACCGCCTCCAGGCTGTCCATGACTGCTTCTTCAAGGAAAAGACCGTTCACAAATACAATATGCGAGTTGTCCAGACGCACCACATTTTCGGGGGTGGGTTCATAGCTATGGGGGTTTGCCCCCCGTTCCATGAGGATTTCCAGATCCACTGAGTCGCCGGCGATATTTTGTACAATATCTCCGATGATACTGGTGGTGGCAGTGACTTTCAGTTTCTCCCCCTCAGGCAGTTCAATGGCCTGAATTTCCGGAAGTCCTTCAATATCCTTATAGCCCATCATACCCTTTGTTTCTTCTGCCTGTTCAGTATTCCCAGCGGCATGAACACTGAAGAGCTGAAACAGTAAAAATGCGATTATCAATAAGACTTGCAGTTTGGCTCTCATGTGAAACCTTCCTTTTCATGTATGCATCCCCGAAACTCACAGCGAGTGAGGGGGGGATGTAAAGTGAATTGGTATTACTAAATAATACAATTCTGATAATATTACTTTGTAATACCTGTTGTCAAGGGAAAAACTTTTGGAATACCCTTCATTATGGCAGCTCCGCTGCACTATATTGGGTGGTGAGATACTGTCAATATTGAATTTTGAAAGATGCTGGATAACGGGTCGGAATCATCCTCCTATTACAAGAACGGAATTATTTATCTAAAGGTCTTGGCCATTTCCTAAATCTCTGATTTTTGAAATAGCCTCTGGTATCCGAAATATGCACAGAAGGGATAAATGTTGAAAAGAACAGTCTTTGCACTTCTTATTATTATAATGCTTCAGGCCGGCGTTCCGGGAACCGGGATATCTGCTCAGGATCCTTTCCGTTCCCCCGGCAGTTCTGATTCCACGGAAGTCCAGATTTATCCGGACACACTCCCCGATTTTTTTCTGAATTGGTCCCGGTCCCTCAATAAAGCAATTGCTCAGTACAGTATGGCCATAAAAGAGGAAGGGGTGGGAATGGAAACTCTGCTCAGCCTGCTGCTGGCAGTAGTTTTCGGCATGCTTCATGTTCTCGGACCGGGACACGGAAAGCTTTTCACCTTCAGTTATATTGGCAGCCGGAGAGCATCCATAAGGCAGGGGCTGGTTCTGGCAGGGGGCATTAATCTGGTGGATAGCTTGTCGGCGGCTCTTTTGGTTTTCGGCGGCTATGGGCTGCTGTCCGTAAGTTTCTCCCAGCTGCAGGGAAGGGTCAGTGAAGTCATCCAGATTATCAGCTACACGATTATTATTGTTTTCAGCCTCTGGCATCTCTTTTCCCATATGCTACATTCCGGCCACGCACATCACCATCATCACTCCCACGAAGAAGGGCACAGCCATGGGCCGTCATCATCTAAACATGGACCCGGTTCTGAAAATCGGTCTCCATGGATGTTGGCCCTCAGCATCGGCTTGATCCCCTGTCCGGTGAGCACGGTAATATTTCTATTTGGTCTGGTAAATAATATGGTTGCCCATTCTGTCCTTCTGGTTGCAGCTGTTTCCCTGGGCGGGTTTATCAGCATGGCCCTGTTGACCATTGCACTTATTAAGGGCCGGGACGCTGCGGTGGAAAAGTTTGCATCTGGCTGGGGAGAGCGGCTTACGATGGTGTTGGAAGTGGTTTCCATGATAGCTATTTCTCTGGTGGCGATTCTGCTTCTATTACCCTTAGTATTTCGCTGATATTGATGGTATTCTGATACGACTACTCAGAATTTGAGGTGATATATGCTGTTATTCGATTGGCTTCTTGAGGGCGATCTGTCGGTTAGATATTTAGTTCATAGAGATCTTCTGGTGAATGCTCCACAGGTGCAGATTCGGCTTCTTCAGAGGCGCCTTGGGTTTGAGGGCTGGGCGGCAGATTTGCTGGAACACTATGATGAGAAATCGGGCATGTGGGGCGGGGGATGGTATTCACCTAAATGGATCAGCACCCACTATACCCTGCGCAGCCTGAAAGATTTATGTATTCCTCCCGAACATCCGGTTTACAGAAAAGCCGTAGATGATCTTCTGAGAACTCAGTGGGATGTTCAGCCGACGTCCCTCAAAGAGGGGGGGAAGGGCAAGGGCAGGTGAATAACACGGCCGGTTGACCTCTGTGTGGCGGCCATGTTGCTGGAGTTACAGGGATACAGCGGTCGGGACACCCAATCCGCTAGGGAGATTATCGACTATATCCTTCAAACCCGTTATCCCGACGGCGGCTTCAACTGTAACTGGGATCGAAAAGATGCTCACAGTTCTTTGCATACCACGCTTTCTGTTTTGGAGGCATTTCATACATACAGATCGATGGGAGGGGCTTACCGGAATGCCGAGCTGGCTTCCGCCGTGGATTCGGCAGAAGAATTTATTCTCAGGAAAAACCTGTTCCGCTCCCAGTCCCGGGGGGAGGTGATCGATCCGGCAATGCTGCTGCTTTCCTATCCCGTTCGCTGGAAATACGATATTCTGCGGGCTCTGGAGTATTTTGCCCGACGGGGACGGGAATATGATGAGCGTATGCGGGAGGCTTTGGACATTATCACGGCCAAGCAGCGCAAGGATGGCCGCTGGAACAATCAAGGCAGGTATTCGGGAAAAGTGTTCTTTCATATGGAGGAAGCCGGGAAGCCCAGCCGGATGAACACCTATCGGGTTTTATATGTACTGAAATCTTTCAAGCCCGAGTATTATGATACCATATTTAAAGAGGATTATGATTTTTAGGCTGCAGTGAAATCTGTGGTTCACTCTCTCATACATGCCAATTATAATGGGGGATATGCAAAAGCCAGAGTATGTAATAGGAATCGGTGCCTCCGCCGGAGGTCTGGAAGCACTTCAGGAATTATTATCCAATATTCCCGAGAATGTGAAACATTCGGCATTTATTATTGCCCAGCACCTTTCACCCAGCTACAAGAGCCGCTTGCGGGATCTTCTCTCCCGGGTCACCAGCAGAGATGTACGGGAGATCTCCGACGGCGAGGAAATTGAGGCAAATAGCATATATATTACGCCGCCGGATAACGACGCAGTTGTCCGGCAGGGGGTTTTGCATCTCCATAAGCCGGTAAATACCATCGGTCCCAAACCTTCGGTTAACATCCTGTTCCATTCTTTGGCGGTGGATTTTCAAGAGCATGCTGTGGGAATTGTTCTCTCAGGAACCGGCCAGGATGGGGGTATCGGCCTGAGGGAAATTCGGGATGCCGGAGGATACAGTATTGCCCAGGAACCCAAAACGGCCCGTTACGATGGCATGCCCCAGGCGGCAATTCAGCTGGGCAAGGCGGATTTGGTGCTGAGCCCGGATCAAATGGGGACGGAATTGGCTTCCCTGCTTTCGGTGGATAGTGAAGAATTGAGTCCCCGGGCTTTAAATGACGAACAGTTCAAACAGGTGATTAATCGACTCTCACGGCATACCGGCGTGGATTTTCGGGGCTATAAGGAAACCACCATCCGGCGGAGAATTATTAAAAGAATTCTCGCCCTGAGAAAGACCGATGTGGGTGAATATCTTACCCACATTAAAGATAATCCCGGGGAACTTCAGAATCTGTTCAGGATGTTGTTAATCGGCGTCACTCAGTTTTTTCGGGATCCGGAAACATTTCAGGTGATGCGGGAGCATCTCAAAACTGCCTTGCTCCAGCTGCCCCAAGAGGACAGTTTTCGGCTGTGGGTCCCCGGATGCTCCAGCGGCGAAGAGCCGTATTCTTTGGCAATACTCATTGATGATATTATGAATGAGCTGGAAATTTCCAGGAAGGTGCAGATTTTTGCAACTGATATCGATGAACACGCCATAGAAACGGCGAGAAAAGGGATTTTTCCCGGGGAAAGTCTGGTAAATGTTCCTGAAGAACTCCGGGACGCCTACTTTTCAAAGACCTCAGAGGGCGTACAGATCAGCAAACATATCCGGCAGAATATTTTATTCAGCCGACATGATCTGGTGGAAAGCCCGCCGTTTTTACGGCTTAACATGATCAGCTGCAGGAATCTACTCATATATTTTTCCCAAAAGACCCAGCGTCAGCTCATGCCCATTCTACACTATGCCCTGCTCCCCAATGGAATTCTTTTCCTGGGCAAGAGCGAAACCATCGGGCAGTTTAACGATTTGTTCACGGTGTTGAATTCGAAACACCGGCTGTTTCAACGGGTTTACGAGACGGTTATTCCTTCCAGTCTGTACCGTTCCCATTCAGGTTCCATGAGACTGCAGACCCAGGGCAGCAGCCAGGAAGAGCCGGTGGATTTAAAGAGCAATATACAACAGACGCTGTATGCCGATCTGGGACACCCCTTTGCGGTTGTGAACGGGAAAATAGAGCTTATTCAGCTTTCAGGAAATCTTGAAGCGTATCTGGGGCTGCAGGAAGGAATGTTCTCCAATCAATTTATGAATATGCTCAGACCGGAGTTGAAAGCCGAACTGCAGCAGCTGATGACTCAGGCAATCCGGAATCATACGAAGGTGGAAACCCCGTTCAAGCGCTATTTCCCGGAAGATGAAGATCATTTTTTACGGATCAGGATTCGCCCACTGGTCTACAGCGAACAGATTCAAAGTTTTTACCTGATCGAGTTTGAGCGTTTAGATATTCAAGGAGAAATACAGGGACTTTCCGGTTGCGGCGGCGGGAGTCCGGAGAACGAACGGATCAAGGAACTGGAGCTGGAGCTATCCACAAATCGCCAGAATTTGCAGAACTATATAGAGGAACTGGAAACGTCAAATGAAGAGCTGCAAAGCCTGAATGAGGAGCTTCAAAGCACCAACGAGGAACTCCAGTCCACCAATGAAGAATTGGAGACATCCAATGAAGAGCTTCAGGCAAGCAACGAAGAGCTCCAGGTTGCATATGCGGAGATAAAAAGCATCAACGAACAGCTTGCTCAAAAAGATCTTGAACTGGAGTTGGCAAACGCCCGAATGGAAACCGCCCTGTACGGGGGAAAGCTGGCATGGTGGGAGTGGAGAAAAGATACCGGTGAGGTGAATTTCTCAGATGCAAAGGTAAGCATGCTCGGCTACGATCCGGCAGGTTTTCCCCATACCCTGGATTCGTTTTTGGAGCTGGTACATCCCGACGATTCTCAGGAGAATCTACAGGCAATGCAGCTTCATCTGGAGGGGAAGACCCCCGCCTATGATTCGGAGTACAGAATCCGCACCAAAGACGGGAATTATATCTGGTACTGGGACCGGGGCAGAATCGTTGAGTATGATGATCAGGGTGCAGCTTCCCGGCTGGTGGGGCTGGTGATCAATATAAACGACCGGAAACAGGCGGAGCTGTCCCTGGAGCGTCAAATTCGCGAACGGGAAATGCTCGTGAAGGAAATTCATCACCGGGTGAAGAATAACTTCAACATGGTAACCGGCCTGATTGAGCTTCAGTTGAACCGTGTGGCTGACAGCAGTCAGCGAACTATGCTCAGAGACATCCAGTCCAGAATCCGCTCCATGGCCCTGATTCACCGGGAATTGTACGAACATGAAGAGCTTACCAGCATCGAGCTGCAGTTTTACCTTCCCAGATTGGCGGATGCGGTGCTCCGTTTTGCGGACACCGGGAATAGCAATATCCTGTTCTATGAAGATGTGGAAAAGATCAACATTCCCATCAATACCGCCATATCATTGGGGTTGATGACCGTGGAGCTGATTACCAACAGTCTGAAGTACGCCTTTAAGGACGGCATGCCCTCCCCCACCATCCGTATTTCCGTTGAACAATTGGAAGATGGCCGGTTACGCTATGTCTATCGTGATAACGGGTCAGGATATCCTGAAGATATTCTTCGGTTGAATTACAGCGGTATCGGAATGGAGCTGGTTCAGAGTCTGGCTTCACAGCTGGGTGGTGAGTTCGAGCTGTGCAATGATGAGGGTTCGGTTGCAGAGGTGAAGTTCTCATTACCCGGGGACTGATGTCCCTTGCTCTGCTCACATTTATTCAAGAGTATGACGGATTACATCCCCGCTGCGGAAACTGTCGCTTTTACTCAGGTAGCGGAGCGCACCGTTTTCTTGTTCCGCGATCACGCTGGAATAACCTTCCCAGAAAAGCTCAAGAAAGTTGCCGGTGAGACATACCGTCATTCCCTGTTCTGCGGGTCCGTCTAGAATTCTCTTCGGCAGGGCGTCGGCAAATATCCGTGCCTGTTCCGCGTCATACTCGGTCCCGTTTGCTTTAATGTCGATCCAAAAATCAACGTTACCCAACTGTTCCTCCCAGGCGGGGAAAAAGCTGTCCCGGCAAATGGTCACCCCCAGGCTATGCCCCCGGAATTCGATGGGCCGGGCCTCCCACATTCGCCCCGGCGAAAGCCCCACAATGCTCCGCTCAAAATCGGTAAGGTACACTTTGTCCTGACTGTACACGCCTTTCCCCCGGGCATTATAGAGAATGCTCCGGTTCCGAAGTTCCGGGCCCAGGGTTCCGGTGTGGACGGCGAAGTAGCTCCCTGCAAGGATTGCCACCGAGTGTTTCCGGGTCAAGCCCCCCCATATCCGGTCGAGCAACTCTCTGCTGGAAGAGGCTATTAGAAATTCCTGCATGGATTCAACGGGGAAGGATCGGCGGATGTGGGATGCGATATCTTCAAGGGTGGCATGTTCTCCCGAGAGTCGGTGGCCGGGTAGTTGGAAGGCGGGGAAAAAGGCCGACGTGTATTCGGGAAATACCAGTAAGTCCGCAGGTTCCCGTTCCAGGATCTCGGTGATCTTTTTATCTATTTCCCGGATAAAATGGGCTTCGGAGGAATAGAGTTCTGCGGATATTTCCAGCTGAATTCCCGCAATTCTCAAAGCGGGGGCTTCCCGGGGCTGTTCTCTGTGCTCAAGCGGTACCGGGGAGGTATCAGCGGGAATCCCCGGGTGGAAAAGGATACACAATAGGAAAAAAAGTGCCCGTGGGGGGGCACCATGGAAGGAAAAGACTCCGGGGTTCTTGCAGGGTTTCTTTCTATTCATAAAGGAAACAACCTAGTGCATTTTCCCCGCCGCTTCAAGCCCTCTCTTCAGTGCATCCAGCCGTGAATGGTAAAAATCCAGGTTGGCGTGTTTCAGGCCCGTCCTGCGGAGTTTTTCCCTTACCTCAGTCGATGCCCCGCTGATAATTACTGTCTTACCGGCAGCAAGGGTTTCATTCATAAGATTTTCCAGTCCCAGGGCCACGGTGGTGCTGAGAAACGAAACCTCGGTCAAATCTACCAAAAGGACATCCGCATTCTCATCCATGGCTGCTGCCTCCCGGGCGATTGCCTGGGCAACTCCGAAAATCATGGGACCGCTGAGATGAAAAAGGATAATTCCCCCCTCCGCCTGCTCCAGGATCTGCTGCTCTACAGAATTCACCACCACCGGATCACCACTGGGGTCAATGGTGCGGACCCGGGTTGCAGGATGGCCTGAAAGACGTTCTATGGTGATAATATTGGCTATGAACACCCCCACTGCCACGGCAACCAAAAGATCCACAAAAACGGTGAGAATCATTACCGCATACATAATCAGGGTTGCAGTTCGGGAGATTTTATGAGCCCGCCCCAGAAAGCTCCAGTCAAGAATGTTGAATCCCACTTTAATTGCAATGGCCGCAAGCACTACCCGGGGAACATGTCCAATGACCGGGGCAAGGACAAACACAAAGAGAACCACCACCAGGGACCTGATTACCGCTGCAAGGGGACTTCGGGCACCGCTTTGAATATTTACCACCGTACCCATTGTAGCCCCGGCTCCCGGTAGCCCGCCCAGGAGCCCGGACATGATATTCCCGATCCCCTGTCCCACAAGCTCCCGATTGCTGTCATGATGTTCCCGGGTCAGACTGTCGGCGATCATTGCGGTAAGGCTGGAGTCTATGGCTCCAAGCACACCGAGAATCGTTCCGTCTATGAGAATCTGAACAAGTTCAGATGGGCGGATGTGGGGTACTATGAGTTTGGGCAACCCGACCCCGATCTCTCCAATATTTCGTACATCGCCTCCGGGGAAAAGAATGATGGCCCCTAAGCTGCCCAATACCAACGCCACCAACTGGGGGGGGATTTTCCGTGCCACGCGCCTGGGGGTGAGAAAGAGCACAGCGAGGGCAAGAAAACCGACGAGCCATTCGGCAGGAGAGGGGTCTGCCAAAAGAGATGGAATGCTTGACAGGGCATTGTACACCGAGGAGGCTGCATTTTCCGCTCCCAGGAGCACCGGCAGTTGGTTGAATACCAGCAAAAGGCCGATACCGGACATGAAGCCGGATATCACCGAGTAGGGCATCATGGTGAAATACTTCCCCAGTTTGAATACCCCGAACAGGATTTGTACAATTCCCGCCACCATCACCACGGTGAACACCATGGGCAGTCCGTATTCCGGATACCGGGCTGTCATGCGGACAACCACCGCAGCGATGAGAACCGTCATGGGACCGGTAGGTTCTGAGATCAGGGTGTTGGTGCCCCCGAAGATGGCGGCAAAAAACCCCACCACTACCGCTCCGTACAGGCCTGCTTCGGCTCCTGCACCGGAGGCAACTCCGAAGGCTACTGCCATGGGGAGGGAAACCACAGCTGTGGTGACGCCGGCGAAAATTTCTTTTGAGGGATTGGGAGATGTAAGTCTTCGCGCTAGATTGCCTATCATAATATTACTATCTTTCTAATAATTATCCGATTAATCAAGCTCAATACGTATAATCATTCGTGCATTTGCGTATTCCACATGAATATACTGTACTTTATCTCTGAAAATGTTCCAGATTCCCCTCCCTCCGCCTCTTGCCATATTCCCTTCAGACTGGGTAGGCTGGGTGTCATCAGAAAGGGGTAGTATGAAACATATTAAATTTATATTAATCGCGGTTCTTATACCGCTCTTGTTGACGGCCTGTGCAACCACCAGTCTGGATGTTCCCGGAAGCTATATGGGGGAGAGTGCATCTCCTTCTGAGGTTTCCGAGTTCAGCTGGGAAAATGCCACAGTATATTTTGTAATTATCGACCGCTTTGCCAATGGCAACCCCGGGAACGATACCAGTTACGGGCGTTTTCGGGACGGTGGGGATGAAGTGGGAACATTCCACGGCGGAGACCTGGCAGGTCTCACAGAAAAAATAGAAGAAGGATATTTCACCGATCTAGGAGTGAATGCCCTCTGGATCTCCAGTCCCCTGGAGCAGATCCATGGATGGGTCGGCGGTGGAGACGGTTCTTTTGCCCACTTTGCCTATCACGGATATTATCCGCTGGACTTCACCAGAATCGATGCCAATATGGGAACCGAGGAAGATTTTGCACGCTTCATGGATGCAGCCCATGAAAATGGGATCCGCGTGGTGATGGATGTGGTAATGAACCATGCGGGCTACAACAGTGTAAAAGATATGAGGGAATTTGATTTCGGCGGATGGAAGGGCGAACCCCTCCCCGAGGATTGGGTTCCTGAAGATAATAACTGGCACAGCCACCACGATTACATCGATTACTCGGGGCAACAGGACGCCTGGGCCCGCTGGTGGGGACCGGATTGGGTCCGCGGAGGAATCCCCGGATATCCTGCACCTGGGGACGATGAACTGACTTCAAGTGTGGGTTTCCTGCCGGATTTCCGGACCGAAAGCAGCCAGAGCGTAGATCCCCCGGCGTTCCTCATGGAAAAAGCAGCAGCAGGCAACTCGGACGTTGAGCCCCTTGCGAATGCGACAGTACGGGATTACCTCATTACCTGGCTCACCGAATGGGTACGGGAATACGGTATTGACGGGTTTCGAATCGATACCGCCAAGCATGTTGAATTGGAAGCCTGGCAGGAACTTGCGGATGCCGCGGATGAGGCTCTTGCCGCATGGAAGGCCGAGAACCCTGAGAAGGCTCTAGACGATCTTCCATTCTGGATGACCGGCGAGGTGTTCGGCCAGGGTGTGGGGAGAAATGCGTATTTTGATAACGGTTTCGACTCTCTTATTAACTTCGAGTTCCAGATGAATGCCGACAGGGCAATCAACGCTGACGGTTCGGTGGACCCGGAGGCACTGGACGGAATCTATTCCCGCTACGCCCGAACCATCAATTCGGACCCCGGATTTAACATGCTTTCCTACATTAGCAGTCACGATACTGTGCTGTTCTACAACACCCGACTGTCCAATAACGGATACCGGGTAAACGGAGGAAACGCCGGACCCCAGAGGCAGAAAGCAGCTGGAACTGCGCTTATGCTGGTTCCCGGCGCCGTACAGGTCTTTTACGGTGATGAACTTGCCCGGGAGTACCAAACCTACCGGGTGGGAGACCCGGGACAGGGCACCCGGACGCCCCAGCCCTGGGAGAACGCCGATTCGGAAGTTCACCGTCACTGGCAGAAGCTCGGCCAATTCAGGGAGCGTAACATCTCCGTGGGTGCAGGTGTGCACAGCCGGGTGGAAGTAAAGAACGCCGATTACGCCTTTGCCCGGAACTATCACGATCTTAACCGGGTGCTGGTGGTTCTGGGAGGAGAAGGAACTCTTGAAATCCCCGTTGAAGGATTTTGGGAGGACGGCCTGGAACTCCGGGACGCATACAGCGGCGCAACTGCTACCGTTCAGGATGGACGGGTGGAGTTCAACGTTGAGCCTTCTGCACCCCTGCTCATTGAGGAAATCCGCTAAGGGTGAATGGATTAGTTGTATCAGAGTAAGATTACCGCGGGGGCTGTCTCATCAGGAGATGGCCCCTGTTTTTTTGATAATGCCCCAAAGAATGTGGAAACAGCCTCAGCCGCCCCCGGCCTGCACCAAACCCCCACAACAGCCATACTGCACACACAATCCAATTCTGACCTACATGTCACGCCGCAATAAACTTCGGTCTATACCTGCCAAGCGCCCCTCCGGGAATCTTCCACTTCATCCGCCAGGTTTTCTCCATCTCACTGTCGATGTTCAGTTTGCTCAAGAACGGCCTGCTGGACATCCTCTCCAGCAGGATCTCATTCAGCCTGCTATGTTCCATTCCGGCGGCTTCGGCATGAGTGGTTGTGTCCATTTTCCGGTGCGCCGATACCCGTCGAGGTTTCAGACAGTTGTGAAA
>NZ_JBXWXS010000039.1:0-38346 GCF_059431795.1 Salinispira sp. | reverse complement strand
CACAGCTTCAGAATGTTAACCAGGAGGCTCCCACTCGGATTACCCACGCCAAGCTCACTATTGCACATGCAGCGTACAGTAAAGCAGGCCCGGTGGCCACTTTCAGAGAAGGAACTCTGCGCCGACTGACGGAAGAGGGGGGACGCGAGATACTTTATAACTGGAATTCCTAAGACCCTCCGGGCGTCGGTCCCTGGGAACTGGGAATTTCTCCCCAGGGTATCGTATTTGTTGATCTTGAGAACAGGGAAATCCGGACAATAGAAGGCAGAACCCTTATCAGCAGGGATACAATTGCTGAGTCCATGAAACTGGATGAGCTGTACCCGTACAACTACTACCGCCTGGATCTTTCTCCGGACGGAAAGATCTACACCACCAATGATGAAGGAATTGCAGTCTATGATAATGGGGATATCAGTTTTATCACCTCCGCCAGGCTTGGCTCAGGGAGAACTTTGAGCCGTTTTCTCTGGTGGACCGGATTATTCATGACCGCATCCGGAGCGCTTCTGCTCTTATGGCTCATATATTCACGGATTTTCCAGAGAAAACTGCCGCCGGTGCTTGTACGTTCATTCGGGGTTGTCCTGTTGGTACTCGCTGTGGGGACACTGAGCACGTTTTTTCTCATCAATAATTTCAATACCCGGTATACGGGAATTATTTTTCAACGGATTTCCCAGATGATTCAGGTTCTGCCCCTGGTTATCGATGGAGATTCATTCAGTGAAATCGAATCCCAGGGGGATTTCGGGAATGATGAATATATGGAGATCCGGAACACGTTCATCAATGCGTTAAACAATAACCGGGATGACTGGAATAAGGGGTACTACTTTGCTTTGTACCGTATTATCGATGAACGATTGTACGGGTTTATGTACATGAACGGAGCAATTTCCATGTACCACCCCTTTGACTGGCTGGGGGGTGCAGAGGATCCGGGCGTGTATGATCTCGCCCAAGAGGGAAGAATCGCAACGGAGATGATAACCGATATCTCAGGGGACTGGATTTACGGTGTGGGGCCCATCTATAACAGCAGGGGCGAAGTGGTCGCACTCTTTGAAACAGGAACAGATTTGTACACCATGAATCAGGAAAACCAGGTGCTGATTCGGGAGTTGATCTGGGAGTTGATCACCGTACTCATTGTGCTGATCCTTTTAATGATTGAGCTCACCGTCCTCAGTTCCCTTTTGAGAGAACGGCGTCTGGCCAATCCGCCCCTGAGCAGTCAGGATGGCGGTTTCAGCGACGGAAACCTTGCCCGACCACTGGTGTTTCTTTACTTTACCGCGGTGAGTTTTTCCATAGCCTTTCTCCCTCTGCTGAGCCGGGATCTGTACCGACCGCTGGCCGGTTTGAGCAGGGATGTGGTAATCGCACTGCCTCTTTCGCTGGAGATGGCGTTTTTCGGAATTGCAACCGTTCTCACTTCCATATTTATTGCCCACAGAGGGTGGAAGGGATTTTTTGCTCTCAGCCTTTGCTTCAGTGCCGGGGGGCTTCTGCTCTCCGCCGTTGCTGAATCTCTGGCTCCTTTTATCGTTGCCCGTTCTCTCACCGGGCTTGGAACGGGGATGGGCTATATTGCCCTTCGCAGCTTTATCAACAAGGAAGGACGGGTGAAGCTGCGAAATCAGGCCTACTCGAATTTTTACTCAGGAATGATAGCAGGCATCAATGTGGGACTGGTTCTGGGAGCATCATTGGCAGGTTTGGTGGGGTACAGAAATGTGTTTCTCATGGGGATGGCTCTCACAGCATTGACCGGGGTGGTTTTTGCCCTTCTGTACCGGGATACCCGTTTCTTTTGGGAACAGGATACCCGGGGAGAACTGGGACATCGCAAAGCTTTGCTTACCATGGTCCGAAGTCCGCGGTTGTGGATGTATTTTGCCCTGCTCATCCTTCCCACATATGTGGCGGCTGCATACGTAAGCTTCTATTTCCCCCTCTTCGCCGAGGCCCAGGGGCTGACCACGCCGGAAATCGGACGTTTCCTCATAGTCAACGGACTGTTTATTGTGTATTTGGGTCCGCCCCTCAGCAGGTTGGTTGAAAAATACCTGGGCAACTTCTGGGGCAGTCTTCTGGGGTCGCTTATGTGGGGTGCGGCATTGATTCTGGCAGGACTCAGCGGAAATATCTGGTCTGCCGCACTGGTTCTGATTCTCATGGGACTCACGGAAGGATTTGCAGTGAGCAGTCAGAACGGACTCTATTTCTCACAGCGAATCGTTCATGTGGTGGGGCAGGACCGGGCAACCGGATATTTTGAACTTATGGGTAAGCTGGGGGAAACCATAGGGCCGGTGATATTTGCCGCGGTTCTGGTCCTTGGTCAGAGACAGGGACTGGTACTTCTGGGGATTATTATCGCCGCCGTTGCAGTCCCCTATATTTTCATTCGTCGGCACAGTCATGACGAACTGGAGCAGAAATGACTAAAAAACACGGCAATAATCAAAAACAGACACGGGTTCACCGCCTGGGAACAATAATCTTTCTAGCTGTATTGGCGGTTCTGGGGGTAAGCCTGATCCTGATTGTGGTGGGTTTTAGCGAAAGGACCAGGAATCCCTTTGAAAGTCATGCAATGCTGGACTTCCCCCAGTTCGCAGTGGAAGATGATCAGAACCGGAAGATTATTATCGATACAAGTCTCCGGCGAATCCTGGTGGCAGGCGAGGAGGGTGAACTCATATCTGAAATCCGGGGCGGTGATAGACGGGAAGGCCGGTTTTTCTACGCCGATCTGGTGCTGCCCGGGAAAGGGGATAATTACTTTGTGCTGAATTATGTACTGGATGATAAAGGTACATTTCTTCAGAGGGAAGAAATCCTGGAATACGATGTAAACGGCAATTTCCGGCGGATATTCTATCAGCGTAAATATGATGCGAAAAAGGCGGAATATATCCAGCGGGGGGAAATCTTCAGTCCGCGTATTCACCGCAATTATCTGTACTTTTTTCTGGTGCAGGATACCGGTATCCAGTTTATCCGGAAATCTCTGGAACGGGAGACAACAGAGATTCTCGGCGAGAGCTACTTTCCCGACGCCAACGCCTATGTTGCGGATATCGAATGGGTTGACGGGGAGAACTACATCATTCTGGATAAACGGGGTCATATGATTCTGGGGGATATTTATTCGGATATGAACCGGATAGACGTTACGGGACCCGCTGGAGCGGGTTCGTCTTCAGAAGATGCATCACCCATGGATGTGAATGGCGAAGCAGAGTATTTCTATAATCCCTCCCTGCCGGATGAGTATTTCTGGGATATGACTATCGGGGGAGACGATTGGTTGTATGTGAGTGATTTGGTAAACAGGAGAATTGCAGCCATTCCCCTCCTTTCTTTTCTCGGTACTTCCAATTATGCCGTAGAATACCGGGTGGTCCTGGACCGGGAGTTGTTAGCCCGCCGGGGATACTCGAATGAGCCGTTTTTTTATTATCGGGTCGGTTATTCTCCCAAAGGGTTTCTCACAACCTACGATTACGGAGTCTATGCCGGAGATGCAAATTCACGGTTTGCTCACAGCGAGATGTTTTCCATCCCGCTATCATGGCGTTTACGGGCTTTTCTCTGGTGGACTGGAATTATCATCGGAGGACTTGCACTGGGGGCCCTGATCGTCCATACCTACATTTATATTCTTAAGAGACGGATATCCCTGATTTTCAAGCAACTATTAATAATTGTCCCACTCATGGCCGGGGGAATATTTCTTATTTCTTCAATTCTTTTAAGCAGTTTCATCGATTCCTACGAGCAGAATAATATCGATACGATTCTTGCGCTGACCCAAACAATCGGACAGAGTGTGGATGGAGATCTCTTCCATGAAATTCGGGGAATCGATGATTACATGAACGCCGAGTATCAACAGATCCGGAATGACCTGCGGAAAGCGTTGAATTACAACCTGGACAGTTGGAACGAGGGGTTGTACTTCGCTCTGTATCAGGTTGTGGATGAAAATCTATACGGATTTATGTATCTGAATAACCGGATCGGGCTGCGACATCCCTTCAACTGGTATGAAGACCCACAGAGTGTATACAGGAAAGCCAATGAGGGTGAGGTGGCCTTCGAGCAGGTGGAGGATATCAGCGGAAACTGGCTGTACGGTGTGGGACCCATTTACGATTCCAGCAATCAGGTGGTTGCACTCCTGGAAATCGGAAGCGACTTATACAGTTTTACACAGAATGCCAGGGATTTGTACACCCGCACCATGGCGGTCATGACCATGATTGCGGCGCTGATTGTGGTATTTATTATGGTGATGACGGTGATGATTCTTCGAAGCCTGCGTATTTTGCGAAAAGGGGTTGAGCGGATCGCCGAAGGAGATTGGGATTATCAGATCCGCCTCACAAGTAATGATGAAGTGAGCGATTTGGGCAAACGGTTTAATTTCATGAGCCGTTCCATTAATACGTATCTTCAGCAGATTGAGAACTTGAACCAGAGCTACCGGCGATTTTTTCCCGAACAATTTCTTAAGTATCTTGATCTGGGGGACCTCACCGAGGTGAAGCTTGGTGATCAAGTCCACAAAAGTATGACCATTATGTTCTCTGATATCAGAAGCTTCACCGCCATTTCCGAAAGCATGAGCCCCGATGAAAACTTTAACTTTCTTAATTCCTATTTGAGCATGGTCGGGCCGGTAATCCGGGAGCGTCGGGGATTTATCGATAAATATATCGGAGATGCCATTATGGCTCTGTTTCCCGAGAGTGCCGATGATGCAGTACAGGCTGCGGTTGCGGTGATTACTCGTCTCAACGGGTATAACCGCGAGCAGCGTGAGAAGGGACGCCCTGAAATCCGGGTGGGGGCGGGTATTCATACCGGCGACCTGATGCTGGGAATACTGGGAGATGAAAACCGGATGCAGGGTACGGTGATTTCCGATTCGGTGAATCTTGCCGCCAGGCTTGAAACTCTGTCCAAACAGATGGGCTCATCGATTATTATCAGCAGCGATGCCCTGGGGGCCATGGGCAGTGCCGATGAATACCTTAAACGCTACATGGGCCGGATTCAGGTTGTGGGTAGGCAGCAGGCACGGAGCGTGTACGAGATTCTCAATGGTCTGCCTGAGGATGAGATCGAGGCGAAACTGCGGAACAAGCAGATTCTGAATGATGCGGTAGCGGGGTTTGAAGCGGGCGATATGCAAAACGCCTACGATCTGTTCATGACCATTCGTGAGGACCCCTACAACCGCCCTCTCGCAGATTTGTTCATTTCCTGCATCGACCGATATCATATGGAACAGGCGGAAGCCCGGAAGCGGGGAAGAGCTCCCGAGCCCTGGGACGGTGTCCTCCGTCCCGGGCAGAAATAGGCGGAAGACATGGCAGGCGCGAGAAAACAGCGGGAAAAGGTTTGCGTATTTATCGGCAGTCACCGGCCGGCTTCACGGAGAGACAGTGGTGCAGACTTGGTTCACGCACTAATAAATCAGGGAGTGAACGTGGACGGCCTGTACGTCCGTCCCGGCGACAGACTGAACCGGCAACGATTCAAAGGCTGCCGGGTTTACCACATTCCCTCCATTCTCAGACAGCCCCAAAAAAAGATCCTGAAAAGTTTTGCAGATCCTGAAGAAATGTCCCGCTGGCAAGAGTGGCTGGAAAGATTTCGGAATGAGCAGTACAGCCTGGGAGTGGTGTACTTCGGTTCATGGCTTCCACCGGAGCTGTTCAATTCACCACGACTGGGGTTCATTAACTTTCATCCCGGGCCGCTGCCGGCTCTCAGGGGTTTTGAGGCGGAGACCTGGGCTATTCTCAGCGATATGCAGAGTTTTTACGGAACGGTGCACCGGGTAAGCGAACAATACGACGCCGGAGAGATTATCTGGCGCACGCCTCCGGTATCTATCCGGAAGCGTGAAACCCCCGCCTCCCTTCTGAACCGCACCTGCTATGCGGGGATCAGGCACATCAAGAGTCTTGTAAAGATGCTCCACCGGGGGGAGGTGCTGCCGGTCTCCCAGGATCTGATGAACGGCGTACATGCATCCATCAATCTTGCCCGAACCCGAGCCCGAATCAACTGGACGGAAGACAGTCTTGCAGGAATTGACCGGAAAAACAGGGCCTTTAACGGACAGTATATTCCAGTCCCTCTCACCCTGGATTTCAACGGCGAACAGAGGATTATCCGCAATGTCCTCACCCTGAAAGGGCGATTCGGCGGCGGGCTGGGGGAGCATCTGGGTGAGTATCCCAAACGGGGGAGTTTTCACCGTATGCCCATGTTTCAGGCCCTGGATGGTCAGGTGGTAGTGGATCTCATGCCCTCGGGTGCCCAAAAACCGGACCGGGCAAGCGTTTTTGCCAGCTACGACGACCGCATAGAAGACGACCAGCTGTTCAGGGAATAATGACACCCCGCTTTAAAGAGGCTACAATGCTCCCATGGAAGCAAGGTACGAGGCGGAATACCGCCTGATGATGAAAACCGGAGCCCGGCCCCTAACCCGGAAGGATGTACGAGATGCCGTCATGCCGTTGGTTGCGGGCAGCGATGTGATGCTGCACGTTTCTCTGAACAATCTGGGGTGGATTTCCGGCGGCCCTTTGGCGCTGATTCAGGGGGTAACGGACGCGGTGGATGACGGCGGACACATTATTATGCCTGCACACAGCAACGATATCAGCGATCCCCGGCTGTGGGGAAATCCCCCTGCCCCAGAAGGTTGGATTGATCAGATAATGGAATCATTGCCCCCCTATGATCGGGAAACGGCCAGCTGCAGAAGGCTGGGGCGTACCCCTGAGTTGTTTCGAACACTGCCTGACGTGAAGCGCAGCGCCCACCCACATTACAGCCTTGCCTGTTTCGGACCCGATGCAGATATGATTCTGGACTCCCATCCGCTGGATTTTTCAATGGGAGACCAGAGCCCTCTGGCCCGGCTGTATGACCGGAATGTCAGAATTTTGCTTATGGGGGTGGGTTTCGAAAACTGCACCATGCTGCATCTTGCCGAGAACCGGGCCGCAGATGCGGAATCCAGGGAGTGTGATTTCATTGCTCCTGTGAGTAGGAGCAGGGGAAAAACCATTTGGAAGAGCTACCGGGATATCGATTTTGACAGTGATGTATTTGAAAAGATTGGAGATGGGTTTTGCAGTGAATATCCCCGGCTATGCAGTCGGGGAAGACTGGGGTTCGGGACCATTCTCAGCATCCCCTCACGTAAATTGGTGGATTATGCGGTGGATTTCCTGGACCGGCGCGGGGTACGGGAGGGCGGCTGAGCTTTCGTTCTTCCAATACGTGTTGGGTTCTTCAGGTGCCACATCAAGTCCTAATAGATGTAGCGGATTCCGCTGACCAGACCGTAGCCTCCCATCTGCCGGTTCGCATAGGTATCGCCTGCTTCGCCGAAACTCCCGCTGATATTGGTATAGAATGTAAAACCCTGGTAGATGTTGAATGTATTACCGAAAATTACCAATGCCGAGCCGTCCACCGGACTGAGAATTGAGCGCAGGTACAGGTTCAGATTTGAATCGATTCCTAGAGAGAAATCAAAATAGCCGTAGATTCCGTATTCAGGCGCTGCAGCCGGATCCGGACTCTCAACTTCAATAAATTCTCCGCTGTAGTCGTACAGCGCTTCCATGCGTACATTCATTGAAACCCGGGGTGAAATATCGTTGAGGGAGTAAAGGCCGCCGCTTGCAGTAAGACCCTGGAAGAATGCGTCGGCTCCTCCCTGAAAGCTGTCGGAGTTCATTTCCAGAGAGCTCCCCAGATGCCAGTTCAGACCGGTTCCGCCCTGCAGGCTGACATATCCGGTGTGGGTGTCCGCAGTTCCGGTGTAAAAATAACCGGTTTCGAGTTTGATTCCCAAAAAGCGCTCAAAGGTAAACGAGCTGCGTGCACCCAGTCCCGTGTCCGAAAGAGGGGGGAAAGGATCCCCTCCCAGACCGCTGATATAGTCAGTGTACGCCTGCATGTCGGGCATTGGGGGGAGGACAATGGCTTCAATAAACGCAAAGCGTCCAAGGGGAAGGTAGAGGGCATTCAGCCAGTCGGTCTCACTTCTGTATTCAACTGATGTGAGATCCACGTTAAGGTCGGTAGACCCCATAATCACATCGGCGGCGTTGAACACCGCACCTTCGCCCCAGCTGATTCTGGTCTTTCCCGCAGTGAGGCGAAGGGATCCCAGGCGGGTGCGGATATATGCCGTATCCACAGAAAGGGTATAGCTGAGTCCTAAATCGGCGGAAATGCTGAGTTCCCCCCGGACATTCCTGTTTCCCCGGGCTTCAAAATTAATGGAGCCCTCACCGCCGGCCAGATACCGGAACTCTAGATCATCCGGATCCGGATTCATTAGAAGAACGTTATAGAGATCAAGTTCAATCGAGGTGCTGCTTTCCGCCGCAAGCGGGAAGAGCCCAAAACCCATGAGCAGCAAAACGAATAGAAGTGGAGAGAGTGCTTGTCGGGCTGTCAAAATATTCCTCCTTCGTCTGGAATCGTTTTTACCAGGTTAATTCATCAAGAGAAAAGAACCCGCGATCCAGAGGATAATTCACATCTATCTCTTCAATTATAAACTCTGTGCTGGAATTTTGCTTGAGCTTGTCTTCGGTAACGGTATGAACCGGAAAAAGGTAGTCATCTTCTTCTCTGTATTCCAAAACCCGTTCAACTTTCAAAAGCCTTCCGCTCAAGGAAAATTTATGTGCCTGCATTCCCACAAGGCGGTCCTGTTCGATCCAGAGAATCTGTTTTTGATACGGTACCGACGATCTGAGAGCCTCCAGTTCAATGACATACACTTCATCGCCCGCCAGCCGGTCTTCCTCAAAACCGATAATCCGGTAGTCCGCCAGCAGGGTTTTTTCACCGGTCATGTCCTCATAGCTTACATCCGAGCCCAGAATTCCATCCCTGAGGGCGGCGCCGGAAAGACGGATCACTTCTTCCGCATCCGGATAATAGAGATACAGATCGTCTTTGCTGCGCAGAATCTTCTGTCCCTGTTCTTCCACGCTGGTGAATTCCACCAGACTATAGTTTGTGCCCAGGGACCAGCTGTCAAAGCTGCTCACCTTCTCCCCGAAACGGTCGTTGATTATCATCTTGCCCTGAATAAAGGCGCTTTCGAACACCTCCTGGTCTTCCATCTCCATGATAATTTCTTCGGCCCGGTCAAATTGAGCCCAGAGAGATGTAAGTCCCAGAATGAACAGTGCGAGAACTGCCGTCATGTGCTTGTGCATAAATCCTCCTATATTATATGCTCTTCATTGCTTCCACGGGTTTGATTCCCGATGCCTTGCGGGAGGGGATCAGGCTGATACCCGAGGCCACAATGATTCCCGTCACTATTGCAATAATCACGTTCACTGCAGTGAGTTGTGGGTATACGATGCCGCTGAGCTCAAAATCCACACCCTCCATGGCGGAGGTGAGGTCAATACCGCTGTTTTGCAGAATTAGGGTGAAACCAGCTCCCACCCCAGCCCCCAGCACGCTCCCAATAGTGCTGATGAAAAACGATTCCAGAAAGAACATGCGGACAATGTCTCTCCCGCTCATTCCCATGCTTGCAAGAGTTCCGATTTCCCTGGTGCGCTCAAATATAATCATCATAATGGTGTTGATAATCACCGTGGAAGCAAGCACATAGAACACAGCTCCGGCAATATAGTAGACCATCTGTGCCATACGAATGAATATATAGCTTGAAGGGATCTCATTCCATGTTTCCAGCATGAGAGAGCCGCTTTGAGAATAACCTGAGAGAATGGTTTCGGCGGCCTGTCGTGCCTCAATCAGGCTGCTTTCCGGAGCCACAGCCATTACCACATCCACCGCCCGGTCACCGGTCTTTAAAAAGCGGCGGGCGGTATCCACAGGAATGTAAATACGGGCGTTTACATCCCCAAGGGGAAATGCTGCAATACCCACAACCTGGAAGGTCATGGCATTGCTGGCCCGCCGAAGGGTGGTTGACAGTGCGGTGAATGAATCCCCCACGCCTTTATTCAGGGAATCGGCGGCGGAACTGCCCAGGAGCACCTCCCGCTCACCCGCCCTGGGTAACCGGCCCTGGGTGAGATATGTTCCGGGATCCATAATATCCCGGGAGAAATCCAGACCCATGGCTGAGATTCCCACATTATTGCCCTCCTCATACACCGCTGCAGGAAACGGAATACGGGACGACGCACGCAGGATGGCCAGGCTGGATTCCAGCTCTGCGGTCATCCGGGAGGCGGATTCTACGCTGAGATGCAGAGGATTGAGATTGGAGTATTTTTCATATTCCAGGTGACGGATTCGTAACTCTCCGAAATAGAATGTCTGAAGGTTATCTTTCAGTTCATTGCTGAGCCCGGTGAGAAGGGAAAACAGGAGAACAATCGTCATTGCTGCCACTCCAATGGCAGAAACCGATAATGCGCTGCGCCGGGTGTTTCGTTGAATATTCCGCCATGCCATTACATGAAGTTTCATATACTTCTCCTATGTTTCTGCGTGCAGGCAGTCTGTTATCCCCATTTTCAATGCCTGACGGGTGGGGATCAATGCCACAAGCATGGACATACCCACGCCGAACACAGCCGATAGAATGAACATTCCGGGCCTCCAGATGCCCCGGAACACCGAACTGATCCTGTATCCTGCATCAAAATCCCGGAGAATAAATTCAAAATTTATCCCCACTTCAACCAGGAACCATACCAGAATACCACCGATTACCGCACCGAATAGACTGCCGATCAGGCCGATGCCCCCCGCTTCGATTGTAAAGCTCAGACCGATTTGCCGGTCGCTCATACCCATTGCTCTGAGCATTCCCAGTTCCCGCCGCCGTTCATACATGGCAAGCAGCATGGTGTTGGAGATTCCCACAAGGGCAATAATGAACACCAGTCCTAGAATCATCAGGGTACCGCCTTGCTTGGCTGCGGCAATGCTCAGATAGTCCCCGGCTAAAAAACGCCAGCTTACCACGGCAAGATCGTCCCGCTGAGAGGGTATGGCGGCTTTCAGGGCGGCCACTTCCTCCCGGTCGTTGGCAGCCAGGGGATACGAAATATCAATCTGGCTCACCGCGCCGTTTAAATTCAGCATGGTATTTGCATAATCCAGATCCATGAGCAGGCTGGAACGGTTCACCATAGGGTTTGCGGTTTTAATCAGCCCCGCAATTTCGAGGTCGATGGTTTGGAATGCCCCGTCCCGGGTGCGGGTAACGATGGTCAAAGGATATCCGATATCCGCTCCCAGATCTTCGGCCATCCAGCTTCCCATGATCACCCCATTGCTTCCTTTCTCCAGCCAGGATGAATCGCCGATGAGGGCTTCCTTCATGTGGTAGACTTCCGGATCCCTTAGCGGATCCACCGCAAAAAGTCTCACCTGAACCGAACCGTCTTCGGGAAAGGGATCTTTGTACACCACCATTTCACCGCTGAAAGCGGCCCTGGGGGCGGCATCATATCCCTCATTTTCAATGGCGGCGATAATTTCTCCGGGATTTTCAATCATGTGTTTCAGATTCATCTTCCGCCAATTGTCCAGGTTTTCCTGTGCGTAGACCCGTGCGGATGCGGTTTCATACCAGATAAGGTTCCGTTCTGAATCTTTTTCAGCGCCCTTGAGCATGCTGTCGATGAATAAAAACATGGCAAGACCGAAGGCAATTGCCGAAGCGGTAATCAGGGTCCGCTTTGTGTACCTGGCAAGGTTCTTGAACGATAAAGCAATGAGGAATTTCATGTCTACCTCCGTTCGTCCTTTTGGACATAGCCGTCGTGGAGCAGCACCAGCCTCCGGGCGTAGTCCATCACCATCTTATCGTGGGTGCTAAAAATGAAGGTGGTATTGGTTTTGGAATTCATTTCCTTCATCAGCTCAAGAATTTCCTGCCCGGTTTCGCTGTCCAGATTCGCCGTCGGCTCGTCGGCCAATACGATGGCCGGTTCTTTGATCAGTGCCCGGGCGATGGCGACTCTCTGCTGCTGTCCTCCTGAAAGCTTTCCCGGCCGGCGGTTTTCCATTCCCTCCAGGCCCACTTCCTTGAGCAGTGCCATGGTCCGCTTCTTAATCTCATCTTCTGGAATCTTCAGCAGATTCAGGGCAAGAGCTACGTTTTCGTATGCGCTGAGGACAGGGATCAGATTAAAGGACTGAAAGACAAAGCCCAGCTTATCCCGTCTGAAGGAGGCCAGCTTTCCATGGGGAATGGAAGTAATCTCCGTGCCGTCAATATGGACACTACCCTCATCTGCGCTGTCAATGCAGCCGAGAATATTGAGCAGGGTGGTCTTTCCCGACCCGCTGGGTCCGGCAATAGAGATAAATTCTCCGGTTTCAATCTCAAGACTCACACCCTTCAGGGCGTGAACGTGTGTTTCACCACTCTGATATGTACGGTGAACGTTTTGGGTGCTGATCATGATTTCCTCCCGGGATTCCGTTCTTCCGGAGTATCCCTGTCTGTCTGGTTTTCTGAATCTGATTGATTCTTTGCTGTTTCCCCGTCGCTATTTGGACTGATCCTTTCTTCAGACTCGCCGCTATCTTCTGAATCGAAATTATCATCAGAATCGGGTCTGTTTTCAGATTTTATATTGCTCTTCGCGTAGCCGGTTAAACCCAGGGTGCTGCCCATATTCATCCGTTCAAGGGCTCCTGAGGGCAGCATCACCATGCTTCCCCGGGTTTTCATGCTGTCGTATACCATATTCATGGCACGTAAATTCAACGCGTCCTGGTTGCCCTTGTACTTCTCGGAGGCCCGGGACATCTCCACTGCAATATCGTACTCAGCCCGTGCAAGGTACAGCCTGGCGTCTTTCTCCCGCTCTGCCTGGGCCTTTTTAGACATTACATCCTGCAGATTGTCCGGGAGTATGATGTCGGTGAATTCAACACTGAGAATGGTGATTCCCCAGGGATTGGTTTTGGCATCCAGAATTGTCTGGATTTCCCTATAGAGGGTATCCCGCTCGCTGAGAAGGGTGGTGAGGCTGTATTTCCCCAGGCTGTCCCTCAGGGCCGCCTGGGCAGAAAGAGTTACCGCTGAAATATAGTCTTCCACTTCAAGAATGGCTCGGCCGGGATCCCAGATCATCCAGAAGGCCAGGGCATCCACGTGCACCGGCACCGTATCGCTGGTGAGGATTTTCTCCACACTGAAATCTGTCACTCTGATTCTGGTATCCACAAAGGCCGTGCAGCGGTCAATTACCGGAAGAAGCAGAAAGATGCCCGGATCCCGTACCTTATGAAACTTTCCAAGGCGGAGCACCACCGCCTTCTCCCATTGAAAAATAAGCTGCACCGAAGGACCGCTGAGCACAGCCAGAATCAAACCTCCAAGGCCTATCATATCCCCTGGACTCATCCCTTCGGCGGAATCGGCACTGAACAGAGTTGCCATGTTTTCGGGCAAGGGAACAAATGCGATAATCTGGCTGATAATGATTACCGGAATAAGCGCCGACCATCTGGGCAACAGCAGGTACAACAGGGCTGCCGCTCCAAGAGCAATACTGCCGCGAAGGATCATCTCCTGTTGAATGGTGCCGATTACAAGCCATTGAACCCCTGAGAACAGCATGAAAATTCCCAGCATGCTGAAGAAAGAGTACATGCTGAAACGGAACTCTCCTCTTTGGACTTTCGGCATGGGATTTTTAATTCTGCCAAGGGGGGTGAAGTCTTTCTCCATTACTTTCCTCCATCGGTTTCCGGTATTGGTTTCCGCTATCGTTCTCCTGCGCAGATCTCTCTTAGGCAGTGCATGTTTGCCGGTCATGATTCCAAAGCCCTTCGGATAGCATCCATCAATTCACGGCCGTTGAACCCGTAGGAACGGCCCTTGGACAGAAAGGTCCGAACCATCTCTTCAAGTTTTTTTTCCCGTTCCACGTCACTCAGGGTAACCTCTTTTTCACTGATAAAGGTTCCCGTGCCCTGCTGGGTGTTGACCAGGTTCCGTATTTCCAGTTCGCTGTAGGCTCTGGCCACGGTGTT
The DNA here is from genome assembly GCF_059431795.1 of Salinispira sp. NCBI lineage: Bacteria > Pseudomonadati > Spirochaetota > Spirochaetia > Spirochaetales > Spirochaetaceae > Salinispira > Salinispira sp. Next base: position 24,288 of record NZ_JBXWXS010000039.1, on the reverse strand, counting down.
GGGATTAATTTTCAAATTCACCGCCAGGCTTCGAACCGTGGGCAGCTGGTCACCGGTTGTCAGTCGTCCGTCTGCAATGGCCATTTCAATCTGGAGGATGATTTGCTTATAGTAGGGTACGCCGCTTGCGGGATCGAGACTGAAAGGAATACCAGACCGCCGGGTATCTGAAGCTGCCACCCCGCCTCCTTGTATGCTTGTACTAATTCTTTAGTACAATTGTAGTATCGGGGAACCCAGCTGTCAATACAGAGTTTAGCTGTGAATAAAAATCGTAACTGTGAATACAAATCGCAACTGTGAATACAATCCTGGCTGTTAAGGCGGAAGTCAGCGGGCAATCAGATCCTGGAGAACAATTCCTTCTCCGGCGCGGATCCTGCGCTGAACCCGGGAACCGGAAATCTGATGAAAGTAACGTGGATGAAGTCCCGGCCGGAGGTTCTTCTCGCTTCTGAGTACTGCCATATTGGCTTCGCTGAGAGTATCTCCCGGTTCAAGATTGCGAAGGGCATGAATGCTTCGGTTGCTCTTTCCATAGTTTTCCATTTCTCCCGCTGCAAGACGTTTTACTCCGTCCCCCAGAATACTGTGAATTCGCCGGGGATCGTATTTGGCCAGCAGGCTGTGGGAGGCAGTCAGTTCAGTAATTGTCCGCTCTTCAACCTTACTGCGCAGTCCGGGGCGGGTACTTCGGGAGAAGATTGGAGCCGTTTTGTTGAGAGAATTTCCCAGGGAATCTGCTTCACCAATAGCCGCGGCCATAAGGCTGAAATCTTCGGGAGCGAGAGCTATAGGGTCGTCCAGGCCGCCGTCATCCTTGCTTAAGGTAAAATGTTTTTCCACCATATCCGCTCCCGAAAGGACGGCCAGGGCGGGCACAAGAACCGGGTCCATGCTGTGGTCCGAAATTCCAGCGGGTATGCCGAACATAGAGCTGAGTCCGGGAATCAGCATGATGTTGTACTCTTCTTCTCTGGCGGGATAGCTGGTAATACAGTGAAGCAGTCGCAGTTGTTTTATATCCGGCAGATGAGTCAGAGCTTCCTCAATATCACCCAGACGGCTCACACCGGTGGAAAGCACCAGGGATTCGGCCCGGTCATTGAGTAAATCCAAAAGGTCCAGGTGATTCAGTTCCGGACTGGCAATTTTGAAGGAGGTTTCCCCCAGTTTGAGAAGATCTTCCCCGCTGCGGATGCCGAAGGGGGAACAGAAAAACCGGAGTCCCCTGCGCTCCGACTCGCTTTTCAAGAATTCAAGGAAGGCCGGTTCCATTTCCAGTTCCCGGAACCGGCTGTGAAGGGGTATTGATCCTCCGGGAAGCTCCACCAGACCGGTACGGGGGTGCACAATTTCATCCGCATAAAAATGCTGAAATTTAACCGTTGTTGCCCCCGAATCTCCGGCTGCTGCGATCAGATTCCGGGCACGGTTCCGGTCATTCCTGTGGCCCGAACCGATTTCCGCCACAATATCCGTTGAATAAACGACGGGCTCGGAGCTCTGGGAAGTTCGGGAACCGGACATATCAACCTTTGCGGGGGCGGATGGTATCAAACCCCAGGTAGGGCACAAGGGCCTTGGGCATAACTACCGAGCCATCAGCCTGTTGGAAATTTTCCAGAATACTGATGATGGCCCGGCTGATGGCGATGGCCGTTCCGTTGAGCATATGTACATGGCCTTTGGTTTTTCCATCCCGGTAGCGGACCCCCAGCCGACGCGCCTGGTAGTCGGTGCAGTTTGAAGTGGAGGTGATTTCTCCCCAATCCCCGTGTTCACCCCGGCCGGGCATCCATGCCTCCAGATCATATTTCCGGTAGGCCGGTGCCCCCAGATCGCCGGTACAGGTATCCACCACCCGGAAGGGAATATCCAGCCCGGTAAAAATCTCCTCTTCTATCTCTCGAAGATCTTCGTGGAGCTGAGGGGAGGTGTCCGGTGCGGCATATACAAACATTTCAATTTTGGTGAACTGATGCACCCGGTAGAGACCTTTGGAGAACTGACCCGCGGCACCGGCTTCCCGGCGGAAGCAGTGGGAAACCCCTGCAAGTTTGATAGGAAGGTCCTCAATATCAAGCATTTCCCCGGAATGATACCCTCCAAGGGTAATTTCCGCGGTTCCCACCAGGCAGCTGTCGGTGCCCTCAATGGTGTAGATATTGCTCTCTTCCCCCCGGGGGTTGAATCCAATGCCCTGTACAACTTCTTCTTTGGCGATATCCGGAGTGATAGTGGGCGTGAACCCGTGTTTTTGCAGGATATCCAGGGCATAACGAATCAGCCCCATTTCCAGGTACACCCCTTCATTTTTCAGAAAATAAAACTTGGTTCCCGAAACCTTGGTTCCCTTTTCGAAATCGATAATATCCAGCAGCTCACCCAGTTCAACATGATCCTTGGGGGTGAAACCGAATTCGGGAATCCTGCCCAGCTTCTTCAGTTCCAGATTATCTTTGTCCTCTTTGCCAATGGGGGCATCGGGGTGGGCCATATTAGGAATTTTCCGGGCCTCAGCATTCATTTCGGATTCAATTTCCTGCAGCCCGCTTTCCTTGGAGGAAATCTGTTCCTTAATATTCTTCCCTTCCTGAATCAGCTGCTGACGGGCATCCTGATCCATGGGTCCCTTCATCTTCTTGGCATTATCGTTCCGGGCCTGACGTAGAGCGTCCAGTTCCTGGATGACGGCGTTGCGTTTCTCATAGAGTTCCACAACCATGGTGGGATCTGCAGACATGTTCCGTGCAGAAATATTGGCTTTTACGGCATCGATGTTATCTCGGATAAATTTAATATCTAGCATAGCGGTATCATATACGTTGTCCATAAGAATGGACAAGGGGGTTGGGAGGTCAGCCTTCCAGATCCCGGGCCCGGTCTGCGGCTGCATCCACCGCACGGATGACGGTTGCGGTGAAACCGTCCTGATGCAGGCTGTTAATTCCCTGTATGGTGGTTCCCCCGGGTGAGCATACCTTGGTAACCAGTTCGCCGGGAGTCATCCCGCTGCTTCTCACGGTGGAAACTGCGCCTTCAAGTACGTCCAGTGCCACCTCCAGGGATGATTCGTACTTGATTCCGTTCTTCACTCCGCCCAGGGCCAGGGCATTCAGGAACTCGTACACGTAGGCGATGGCAGACCCGGAAATACCGATAATGGCCGGTATGAGCCGTTCAGGCATCTCCATTGCAAGACCGAAGGATTCAGCCAAGGTGTATGACAGGTCTTTAAACTCTTCGATGCAACCCGGGGAATAGGAGATCCCGGTAACAGACTTTCCCACGCTTGCCGCAAGGCTGGGCATAAACCGGGCGATCTGATCAGATCCGAACAGTTGTTTCAGGGTTTCCAGGTTCACTCCCGCTGCGATGGAGATGAGAGGAAGTTTTTCCGTATAGGAATAGAATTCTTCACCCAGTGCGGGGAGGTCCTGGGGTTTGATGGCAAGCACCACCGCATCCGCCGTAGTGAACAGCTTTTCCGGATCATCTGTGCAATCCACGGCGTTATACGATTCCACCGCACATTTTCTGCGAGAGCTGGCTTTTTCTATTACCGACAGGCTGTAGTCCGGGTTACGCTCAAGCAGACCGGAGATCATTGCTTCGCCCATATTTCCGAATCCGATAATTCCGATAGTTTTCATCCCTGCTCCTCGTACATTGTCCCTGCCGGATCTCAGTATTCTGTCAGGCTACCAGTAAAATCTTCTAATGAAAAGACTCGCTGCCGGGAAAGCTGAATTGATTCCAGTGATCGTAGGCGATAATGGCTGCCGCATTGCTTAAATTCAGGCTTCGGATACCCGGTTTCATGGGAATTCTCACAGACTGTCCGGGGGCATTGTTCATGAGATATTCGGGAAGACCTGCACTTTCTTTGCCGAAGAGAAAAAAAGCTCGGGGAGGATACTCAACCCCTCCCAGCTGTTGCCGTGCCTTGGTACTGATGAAGAAACATTCTTCGGCAGGGAGGGCGTCGTACTCCCGCTCTATTCCGTGAAAAAAACCATCTAAATCATCCCACAGCCGATAATGAAGCTGATCCCAATAATCCATGCCGGAGCGTTTGACGTATTTATCATCCAGAGAAAAACCCAGCGGGCGTATCAAGTGCAACGTGGCTCCCATGGCCGTGCAGGTGCGGGCGATATTGCCGGTATTTTGTGGAATTTCCGGTTCGTGAAGGACAAGATGAAGATCATAGGGCTGCATGGGCTAACTGCCTCCGTTTTCCCGGTAGAGCACTTCCAGTATCCGTCGGTAATCCGGTTCCCAGGCGATTTCGGCAACCATTTCCCGGTACAGCACCGTTCGTTCACCTCCGGCTTTATCTGTTTTCGGTCCCAGAAGAAAAACGGCCCTGGCAAGCAGACCCCGAAGAGGACTGTTAGAAATGAGAACTCCGTAGTTCCGGCCGAAGTCGGAAAAGCGCATATCTGAAAGGAGTTCCATGTCGTGAATATCTTCCCGCTGAACAAAACGGCTCTGAGCGAAGGGAAGATCCCGGCTTACGGTAACAAATTCGCAGTCCAGCTCCAGTTCTCTTGCCTGACGATTGAATTCCCGGGCGCTTGAGGCGCACACCGGGGTATCTAAAGAGGGCACCACATTCAAAAGAATGTACTCCCCGGTCAAGTGTGATAGACAGCATTCACTCAGATCGCTGCGGATGAGGCAGAATTCCGGTGCCCGCTCACCCACATCGGGAAGTTTTCCGTCCAGGCTCAGGGGGCTGCCCTTAAAGGTGATCTCGTTCATTGACATAACATACTGGATAGCCGGACAAAAAGAAACATTATTATCCGCTTCCGCATCCCGATCGCTCCCGCATTTCTTCCCCATCGCTTCCCCATCCCCGGGGCGGGAATGAAGCTGGGGGATCATCTCAGGTCTTCACCGGAGGGAATTTCCTGTATGGTGAGAATGCTGGGGATTGCTCGGATATTTTTCATGATCCTGGTCATATCGCCCCCCTTATCCAGTTCCATGGTGAAGTGTCCTTCAAGGGTTTCACCCTGGGATGATGAACCGCTGTGCACCGCATCCACCTTTCCCTCGATCAAATGCCCGTGCTGTTTCCGGATTGCTCCTTCTATTTCGCTGAACAGGTCTCCGGTCTTTCGTGCGGTGAGGCTGAACTTCCGGGTGGTTTTTGGACTGACGGTTTCCCATTCAACTTCTATGGTGCGTTCTTTCACATCCTTAATGTTGCGGAAATTTTTGCAGTCTGTTCGGTGAATAATGATTCCCCGCCCCCGGGAAACATATCCCACAATATCGTCTCCGGTCTTTGGATTACAACAATTGGCGAAATGGATCATCAGATTTCGATCCCGACCCACTTTGATGCCCAGCTTGTCGCTTTCAATTACCGTATTGCCGCTGCTCGGCTTTTTTTTCCGGGGTTTTGGAGGGGGCAACTCGGTATTTTTCCGGGCCACAATGCTCTGATCCACAAAAAGACTTTCATCATGCTTATTAATCCAGGCCCGGATCTTGCTTCTGGCCCCCCGGGTTTTCACATATCGAAGCCATTCCAAATGGGGGTGGGCGTGGGGATGGGTGATGATTTCAACCACCTGGGTATTTTTCAGGGGCTGTTTCAGCTGAACGATGGAGCCGTCGGCCTTGGCTCCGGATGTGTGATGGCCCACTTCCGTGTGAATATGGTAGGCAAAATCCAGGGCGGTTGCCCCTTTGGGCAGCTGAATAACATCCCCCTTGGGTGTGAACACATAAATGGAGTCCTTGAGAATCTCCCGTTTCATCTCCTCGAGAAAATCCCTCCCGGCAATCTTAATGCTGTCCATGTCCTTCAGCCGGTTGATAATTGTTAGATCCTCATGACCCGCCCGGTCACCCCGGAGGCTCTTTTTGTACTGCCAATGGGCTGCAACCCCATGCTGTGCAGTCTCTTCCATTCCAACAGTTCGGATTTGGATCTCTAAAAGTCTTCCGTCATATCCCATTACCGTGGTGTGAAGACTTTGGTAGCGGTTGGACTTGGGCATGGCAATATAGTCCTTGAAGCGTCCCTCAATGGGCATCCACAGGCGGTGTACCAGCCCCAAAACCACATAGCAGTCGGGAATGCCGTTACACAGAACCCGTACTCCCAGCAAATCATAAATTTCATCCAGACTTTTGCTGCGCTGACGCATCTTGCTGTAGATGGAATAGAAGTGTTTCGCCCTGGTCTTGGTGTGAACCTGGATTCCCTCTTCACCGGCGGCGTCTTCAATGGCACCGGTAATCTTTTCCAGATATTTACTGCGCTCGCTGCGTTTCTGTTTTACATAATCCTTCAACTGAAGGTATACATCAGGCTGCAGATGCTTCAGGCTCAAATCTTCAAGTTCATCCTTCATCCAGCTGATTCCCAGCCGTCCGGCCAGGGGAGCGTAGATATCCAGATTTTCCTGGGCAATGGCTCTGATTCTCTCGGGCTTTTTAAATTCAAGGGTACGCATGTTGTGGAGCTTGTCCGCCAGTTTGATCAGGATCACCCTGATATCTTTCACCATGGCGAACAGCATTTTTCTGATAGTTTCCGCCTGGACAGAATTTTTATTTTTAGCCTTCACAATATCAATCTTGGTCACCCCTTCCACGAGAGTGGTGACCTCTTCTCCAAAATCGGCTGTAAGGTTTTCTCGGGTGTATTCGGTGTCCTCTATGCTGTCGTGGAGAAGTCCTGCAATTATAGTAATTTCATCCAATTTCATCCGGATCAGAATTTCCGAAACCTGGAGGGGATGGATAAAATATGGATCGCCGGAGGCCCGGAACTGCCCCTTGTGCAGATCTTGGCTCTTCCGTGCTGCTTTTGTAATGAGGTCGATATTTTCTTCTGATATGCCCTGCTCCGACAATAATGCCGCCAGATCTTCAATGGTGCGAATCACCGTATTCTGCCTCTGGATATTCGTCTCATACCCGCTAAATCTTTCTTACATTCTAGATCGGCATAGCCGAGAGATTTCAATAGTCTCTCAATGGCCTCCGCCTGATCATCCGCCGCTTCAATATACAGCCATCCGCCGGGTTCCAGCAGATACAGAGCCTGGGAAGCGAGCTTGTGTATAAGATCTAGCCCTTTTTCCCCGCCGTCAAGGGCGAGCATAGGCTCCTTCCACCCTTCCGCTTCCCGCTGGCGGGTTTCCTGCCGGGTCAGATAGGGAGGATTTGAGGTGATAATGTTGAATTTCATGGCTTTTTGCCCGGCGCTGCTGAGAAGATCGCTGTGAAACCAAGGTGGCGGAGAGGAGGGCACGAGGGTTGCCGCATTCAAACGGAACACCTCGCCCGCTGCCTCACTGATATCCGATGCGCTTACTTTCCAATTACTGCGCATGTGAGCAATGGCAATGGCTATGGCTCCGCTTCCGCTGCAACAGTCATGGAGCCGTAGAGCAGGATGAGCGGGATGGCTTTCCAGCACCCAGTCCACCAGTATCTCCGTATCCGGACGGGGGATAAGCACCCCGGGATCCACCTGGAACTCCAGACCGTAAAATTCCTTATACCCGAGAATGTAGGCCACCGGCTCGCCGGAAATCCGCCGTTCCAGTGCCTGGACATACGCCCCGTACCGGCCCTCGGGCAGGGGATCCTGCATTCGGGCGTAGTACTGCTCCTTGCTGATGCTCAGGCTGTGGCACAGAAGAATGAGGGCGTCCAGTCCGGGACTGTCGTAGGGGCCTGCGGGCAGGAAACTGCGCCCCAGCTGAACTGCCTGGGAAAGGCTGAGGCCCTGAAATTTGCGGGGGTCCATCAGGCTTCCAGGGCCTCCTGGCTTGCGGACAGCTTTAAAGCATCGATAATTTCATCCAGTTCACCCTGGAGTACCTGGTCAAGCTTATGGAGGGTGAGACCGATGCGGTGATCGGTTACCCGGCTCTGGGGAAAATTGTAGGTGCGGATTCTCTGGGATCGGTCGCCGCTTCCGATTTGGTTTTTCCGGGCTGCCGCTTCCTCGGCCCGGCGCTTTGACTCTTCCAGTTCATAGAGCCGTGCGGTGAGTACCCGCATAGCCTTGGCCCGGTTTTTGATCTGGGATTTCTCATCCTGACAGCTTACCACCAGACCAGTGGGAATATGGGTGATCCGGACCGCCGAATCGGTGGTGTTTACCGACTGTCCTCCGGGGCCGGATGATCGGAATACGTCAATGCGCAAGTCATTATCGTTGATCTGCACATCCGTTTCCTCTGCTTCAGGGAGTACTGCCACCGTACAGGCCGAGGTATGGATGCGGCCGCCGCTTTCGGTGCTGGGAACCCGCTGGACACGGTGTCCCCCGCTCTCGTAGCGCAGAGTCCCGTAGGCGTCCTTCCCCTTTACCGAGAAAATCGCCTCTTTCAGACCTCCGATCTCCGTTTCATTCACCGTAATGACTTCAAGTTTCCAGTTGTGTTTTTCCGCATAGCGGGTGTACATCCGGTAGAGATCGGCGGCGAACAATGCGGCTTCGTCCCCTCCGGTGCCCGCACGGATCTCCATAATAATATTTTTCCCATCCATGGGATCCCGGGGTACCAGGAGCATTTTCAGTTTTTGTTCCAGCACCGGAAGCTCTTCTTCCAGCCGGGACAGCTCTTCCCTGGCCATGGTCTTCATTTCCGGATCATCATCTTCAAGCATTACCCGGGCTTCCTCGGCGGCGCTTTGGGCATCTTTATAGTTCCGGTACACTTCCATCACTTCGCTCAGATGGGAGTGTTCCTGCATGGCCTCTTTATAGGCTTTGGGATCTTTGTGAAGGTTCGGATCCAGGATCCGCTTCTGGAGGTCCTCAAAATAGTCTTCCAGTTTTTCCAGTTTATCTATCATTCTATCTATTCCTCTGTTGTCCCGGTCTGGGTCGCTTGTTCCGTTTTTGCCCGGCTGGGGGCGTGAATAAATCCGAATACCGATCCCACTGCTCCGCCCACAATATGGGCCAGCTGAGATATGGAGTCGGCTTCCAGCGCGGAAATGAATTCCCGCAGCAGATAAATCAGCACCACCAAAATAAAGGATAGGGGAATCTCACCCCGGCGCACATTGGTAAAACTTGCCAGAAGGATCATCATAAACACCACCCCGCTGGCTCCAAGAAGAGCGGCCTGGGAAAAGAGAATATTCGCCAGACCGGTGGTCAGGGCGGTTACCAGAATCATGAAAATCATGGCCGAGGAACGGTATTTCTCCTCAAGGATAGGCCCCAGCAAGAGGATGAGGGCCAGGTTCCCCAGCAGATGTTCCACCGAAGCGTGTCCCAGAACATGGGTGAACAGTCTCAGATAATCAATGAGAGCCGTCCAGTTCATTGCCGGTCCCACGGAAAAAAACCGAAGCTGGAATTCCCCCGGGGAAAGCATATCGATGATCAATGCTGTAACCGCAAGGAGTGAAAAGCTCAGGGTAACCGGTGCATTGTAGCGTATGCGGAGTTTCATATTATCACCTGTTAAGATCAACGTTTAGTTCAAGACTCACGGGACAGTGATCGGATCCGAAAATATCCTGGTGAATATCCGCGTTCAATACCGAATCCCGGAATCCTTCATTTACACAATGATAGTCGATCCGCCATCCGATGTTTCTGTCTCTGGCCTTCATCCGGTAGCTCCACCAGGAATACTGTTTGGCCTCCTGATTGAACATGCGGAAGGTATCCACGAAACCGGCGTCCAGAAATTCACTCATCCATTCCCGTTCTTCCGGCAGGTATCCGGGGTTCTTCTCATTGGATTTTGGATTTTCCAGATCGATGGGTTTATGGGCCACATTGTAATCGCCGCAGATCACCACGTTCTTTCCTGAAGCTGTCCGCTCTCGGGCCCAGGCGAGAACCTCATTATTGAAATCAAGTTTATAATCCAGACGTTTACCCTCCGCCTGACTGTTGGGGAAATAGGCGCCGAGGAGAAAAAAATTCGGATACTCGGCGATGAGCACACGGCCTTCATCATCGAAGCGGGGAATTTCAAATTGCTGCACATCTATGGGCTCAGTTTTGCTGTAAATGGCAACCCCGCTGTAACCTTTTCGCGAAGCGGAGGAAAAATAGCTGTGGTATCCCCGGGGCTTATGAAGTTCTTCAGGCAGCTGATCAGGATGAGCCTTGGTTTCCTGAACACATACAATATCACTCTTGCTTTCATCCAGCCATTCAAGAAAACCCTTGCGGTGGGCGGCCCGTATTCCGTTTACATTCCAGGAGTAGATTCGTGTCATGGAGGAGAGAATACGGTATTCTTACGCCTTTTTCAACTCTTCCAGTTGCATGGCAAGTTCTTCCCATTCTTCGTGCAGGATATTCTGTCTCAGTTCCAGGTCCTCAAGGCGGTTTTGGAGGGAGGAGATCTTCTCTCCGTCGCTGTAGTTTTCTTCCAGGCTCATCAGATGCTGAATTTCATCAATCTTTTCGTCACCCTCATCTATGGATGCCAGAACTTCCTCTTCCCGGCGCTTCAGCTTTTTCACAAGAGCCCGCTGCTTCTTCATCTCCTCGTGGCTGAGCTTCCCCGCTCCCTGAGATTCCGCTGCACCGGATTGGCCTGTACCCGGGGAAGCAGAGGAATGGGCAGAACGGGAGGAGCCGGAAAAGGCTCCGGCAGGGCTTGACGGCTGATCCAGGCCCGGGGCAAAGCTGTTTCGGTATTCAAGATAATAATGAAAATCCCCCGGGATATTGTTCACCTGACGGTAATCCCCTTCCGACTCCGGCAGCTGCAATTCAATGACCCTGTTGGCCAGTTCTTTGATGAAGAATCGGTCATGACTCACAAAAAGAATGGAACCCTCATAGGCTTTCAGGGCATCCAGGAGCACTTCCTTACTGGTCAGATCCAGATGATTGGTGGGCTCATCCAGAATGAGGAAGTTACCCGGCCGGAGGAGCATTTTCAGCAGGGCGAGCCGGTTTTTCTCCCCTCCGCTGAGTACGGATATCGGTTTGTAAATATCATCGCCTCTGAACAAAAAGGCACCCAGCATTCCCCGTAAATTTGGGTACAGCTCGGTAGGGGAGGCTGCTTCCATCTCCTCCATGATGCTGCGGGAAGTATCCAGTTCATCCTCGGACTCCTGGGCGAAGTAGGCCATCTCAACCTTGGACCCGTACCGGATATGCCCGCTGTAATTCCTGTCCCGGCCGGCAAGAATTCGTAGAAGGGTGGATTTTCCCACCCCGTTGGGGCCGATGAGTACCGCCCGGTCTCCCCGGTTCAGCTCCAATGACAGGTTCCGGTAAATATGCAGATCTCCGTAGGATTTTTCTATATTCGTTGCTTCAAGCACCATATCGCCGGAGCGGGGGGCCTGGGGAAAATTCAGGTGCATACGCTTCATGCTCTCGGGAATTTCGATCCGCTCAATCTTGTTCAGCTGTTTAACCCGGCTCTGTACCTGAGCGGCTTTGCTGGCATTGGCCCGGAAACGGTTAATGAAATCCTCCAGCTGCTGAATTTCCAACTGCTGCTGCTCATACTGCTTAATGAGGATCTCCATCTCCTGTTCACGCTGTGTTTCGTAATGGCTGTAGTTGCCCTTGTACAATTTGATCTGTCCCATAAACAGTTCTGCAACCTGGTTCACTGTGTCGTCCAGGAAACCCTTGTCGTGACTTACCATGAGAATTCCGCCGTGGAAGCGGTTCATCTCGTCCGCCAGCCATTGCCGGGCATCCAGGTCCAGATAGTTAGTGGGCTCATCCAGCAGCATCACATCCGGATTTTCCAGGATAATTTTTGCCAGTGCGATACGCATTTGCCATCCACCGCTGAAACTCCCGCAGTCCTGTTCAAGATCGCCGGGTTTAAATCCCAACCCCTGGATGGTACGCATTATATGGCGTTCTCTCTGGTAGTAATGGCTTGATGCAATCCGTTCGCTGATACGGTGATGCTCTTCCAGCAGTTTCCGGGTTTCCGGACCCTCGCTGCTGTGGTTCTCAAGACGGCGGCCCAGCTCATCCAGCCGGGCTTCATCTTCTTTGAAGTGGGCGTATGCGGTTTCTAGTTCTTCCGCCAGGCTGCGGCCCCGATGCTCAATACCCGACTGGGGCAGATAGCTGATACGGGAAGCCTTGTGACTGCTCACATTCCCCCCTTCGCTCTGCCGCAGCCCGGCGAGAATGGTGAGGAGGGTGGATTTTCCGCTTCCGTTGGCACCGGATAATGCGATACGGCCCCGTTCCGGTATGCGGATGCTGACGTTTTTAAGAATTTCCCGATCCCCGAAGGAAAGCTTCAGGGAATCGGCTTGTAATAGAATCATATATCTTACTGTTGAATGCTGAAAAAGATCACAAAGGGGGTAAGAGCCTGTTTCAAAATCACATTCCGGTTAATATTCTCTTTCGGCACATATTCAAGCTGAATACCCTGATTGGTTCTCCGGTACAGGAAATTGAGACTATCGGAAATGGGGATGCCCGGTCGGGTAATGCTCACCGCACCGTCGTATCCGCTTCGAAGATCTCCGGCAAGGTAGAGGTTGAATGCAAGATCCCCCCGCCCCTGGAACCAGGAAGGAAGAATGGTGGAGTCCAGAGCATTGTACCCCTGCCATTCCAGACTTCCGTCCTGGTTGAAGCGAATGCTGCCGTACTGGCTGCTTCGGAAACTGGTCCCCTGGGAGAGAAATGCATTTTTTACATCCTCCCGGCGCTGGCTCTCATTTTCTATAATCTCCTCCACATCAGCCTCAATTCGAACCAGACTCTGCTGGATGGTCTCTCCATCCCTGGTGAACTGTATGGAAATAGAGTTTTCATTGAAGGTGGTGATTTGAAGACTGGTTCCCTCAACAACATATTCTTTATATCGTGCCCGAAAGACCTCATCATAGGGAAACTCCGCCGAGATTTCTTCCGTATTCAGAATAAACGTCTGGTTCGTCCCGTCGTGCACAAAGCGGTATTCGTTTTTGAATCGGGAAAGATCATACACGTTGTCGTTGATCATCCATGCAAAATAATCCGGGCGCCATACGCTGTTCAGAACTGCGTCAAGGAAGACATCTTCTGAAGCTCCGGTCTTTTCAGTGGATACCCCCTGTTCGTCCACCACATCAAGGCGGTAGCCGTATACATATCCCCGGGTTCCGTTTGCGGTTAAAATCTCAAACCAGTAATCCTCCAAGCCTCCAACAGGAACAATTTCCTCACTTCGGGAGATAATTTTTGCCATTTCTCCCTGTCTCATACGGTAAATGATGGAGCTGGAAGGACCGGTGCCCATGCTGTCACGAACAGGAAGGGCCTGGATTTCCGCCATCCCGAAATAGGGAGCAAATTCCTGGTAGTTTTCAATTTCGGCCGCAAGAGTATCCCGGTCATCAATTCTGCGTACTCTCCAGGTTTCCGCTTCAAACAGCCGTTCTTCTCCCTCTTCGCTCTGAGCCTCGTAGCGCAGCTGAGATGTTCCTCTGAGCTCAGACTCGGACAATACTTCCACCGCTGCGCCATTGGGTATCTCCAGGTCCTCCGGAGACCAGAGCAGAACGCCCCGTCCAATGGCTCTGGGGCCGCATGAAACGACGGTCAGTATCAATAGAAGAATCGGAACGAAGAGCGCCCGGTTGAAAAACGTTCCGGATTGGAACCAAGATTTTGAAAACACAGTACGAATCATGAATGACTCCTGAAGGATCAGTGGAGATCAGTTCCCGCTCCGGGAACCGATAGCTCTGGGATTGTAACCAAGAATAGAAAAAAAAACCACCGTCCCGGGAGAGTTCATTGGGAGTCAGTATATGATGAGGATACGGCCTTCCCGCAGCAGCCTGCGGTTATTTTCACTGTAAAGCAGCACATCCGCATCAGCGGGGGGAATAAGGGGATCGGCGGGTGTGATACCGAAAAGTCCGGTTGCGATGATCCTGTATGGGTTGGATCCGATCCGGTCCCGGTGTTTCGATTCATCGAAGCCTCTGGTGAACGCAGCCACACCCCAGCGGGAAGCGTAATCGGGATTCAGCCGGTTCTTATCCACCACTACACGCATATCTTCATCGTAGATTACCGGAAACATTGCAGGTTCCAGAGATGTACTTCGTTGTTCACCGTGAACCGGAAGCTCTCTTCCTGCATATATCACAATTCCGCTGTAATCGGAGCCCGGCTGCCACTGGAGAACTTCGTTCATGGGAAAACTGTTGCCGTGTCGTACCAGCTCACTGCTGAGCCGGGGGTAGAGCGCAAGTTGATAGCTGCTGTGGAGCACCGGAACCCCGGGGTCCGGGTGCACTGAGACATGCTCCGCCGTTGAACTGAGCCGTTCTATGAAGGAGATAAGTCCCGGCTCATTTTTCAGGGTGGTTTCCAGGCTGTTCCATGAATCTACCTGGATTTGCAATAGTTCCCTGAAAAGAATGTCCGGCAGCCGGCGCTCAATTTCCAACTCCGCGCTGTACAGGGCCGCAGGAAGATTATATCCCTGTTCATCAACTTTCCGGGATACCGTGAGTCTCAACACACCATCTTCCCAGTCCATGGTGCTGCGAACATCCATATTTTCATACCCCGGATTGTTTCCCGATTCTGTCTGAGATTCCGTTCCGCCGTTCTGGACCCCGTTCATGCCCTGGGTCTGGCCATACAGCGTGTGGGGGGACAGTATGAAAAGATTTAGCAGCGCAAGAATTGCAAGGGAGACAAGGCGGGTGGTGGTATGTGGTGAAAATTTGATAATGTCCTTCATCTTAATTAATTGTATCGGCAGAATCTTTCCCCAGCCTGAGCCGCATACCCGCATGAATAATCGTATCATGATTGAGGTTATTCAGGTTTCTCAGCAAATCCAGCTCAATTCCATGGGTCCTGCTGATGCTCCAGAGAGTATCTCCCGGCTGCACCGTATAATACCCCGGACCCGTGGGAGCTGCTCTTTTTCTCATCGTCTCCACTGCAGCTCGGATGCTTTCAATGTAACGCCGGGGGAATTTCAGATCGTGGGCACCTCCGGGAATAATTTCGTCAAGGTATTCGCCGTTTCCCGCACGGAGAATCTGCAGCGGAACACCGGACTCCCGCGCCAGCCGTGACAGTTCAACTTCCACTCCGGGGTTCAGATGCTCCCAGTGTACCGGAGCCGACCAGTTGAGCCGAATGCCGAAGCGTCCCGGATAAGCGGAGATCACAGATGCGGCGATATAGCGGGGAACGTAATCTGATGTCTCTTTGCTGATATTTCCCGCTCCCCGCACATAGGTCTCTCCGTCTTGTTGCACGTTCAGCTTCCAAAATGGGGATTCCTTGCTGCTACCGCTGTTTCCGGTTCCCCCCGGTTTTTCGAACTCGGCGGAGGCACCGCCCCTTTGCTCAAGGGCGGCCAGGCTGCGGCTGATCCTTCCCAGGCCGCCGTTATACGCCGCCACCGCGGAGATCCAGTCCCCGGTTTCCCTGCGGTTCAGTTTGAGCTTCTCCATGGCCGCATAGGTGGATTTTCTGAAATCAAAACGCTCATCAAAGCGGGGATAGGTCTCCGATCTGCTCAGCCACGGGGCCAGCGAATTATCTGCAAATTGCCATAGTCCCCGGGCTCCTGTCCTGCTTTCGGCCATGACGTTGAATGAAGATTCAATATAGGCAACCGCCATCAATTCGGTTGGTACCCGCTGACGGAGAATTTCCGAATGGATGTAGTCCCGGTAGAGTTCCGAACGTATCATTGCCGACCAGTGGGCTGAAAGGCTGTCGTTCCGTGTTCTCCCGCTCAGCTCCTCCAATACCCGGGGATGAAGAATATCTTCCGGGGAAAAACTTGCAAACATCATGGGACCGGCGTGGGTCTGAATGGAGGGAAGATCCGTGGGAGATTGGATTTCTGCATTCTCCCACCGCGCCTGGGGATTTCCTCTTCGGGGCAGGGAGTAGACGGACAATGGAGCAAACAGCATAGAGAGAATCAGAAGCAATTGTAGCGCCGGCATTACCCGGAACCTGCGGCTCATAGTATTCATTGCATCGGACCGGATACTATGCCGGCCCGGTGAAGAATTCTGCAGTGTAGTAACTAATATCAATTTAGAGCGTATCTCCAAAGTAGATTCCAGCCCACTCCCAGTTTCCATGTATTTCAGGATCGGCAGGATAATCCACCTTTCTGAAGTAAAAATACCACTCGGGAATCCGGTAACTCCAACCCCAGGTTTTCAGGTATGCTTCCTTTTCATTAAGAATGATGAAGTCGGCGGAGTAGGAGATACTTCTTGCTGCGTTGAGAAACGTCCCGATATTGAAATTCGGTCGGCTGTTGAAATCCGACGGATCCTGAAGCCAACTCATGGCAAAGAAATTTTCCTTGGCCCTGTAGCGCTCCAGCCTCCAGTCCTGTTTGTAGTAGAGAGAAATTTTAATATTATCCACCAGGGTGTCCAGGTCCGGGGACATCCAGTCCTTCTGGTTATTCCGGTGGAAACTCAGTTGTTCCTGTACCGCTTCATGAATGTCCGGCGCTCCGGGCACACGGGTTTCCGGATACCGGGAAAACTCTTCCAATGCGGTAAAATACTCTTCAAAGCGGCCGTCATTCCGGTACTCTCCGGCCAGTCTGTACCAGGTGAGTCCCAAATCGATTTTTGCCGGAAAATCCTGGATAAGCCTTCGGTAGTAATCGATTCGTTGGGCCGGATCGGTCACCTGCCGAAGCAGCCCCTGGAGGGCGGCGAAGTGGGTGGAGCTGTTTCCCCTGCGAACATCCGGGTACTCCCGGAGAATTCGTGAGTAATACTGTCGGCTGAGACGGGGGTTTTCCCCCGCATAATAATCGCCGAGAATTTGCAGATAATATGCAATGTAAGGATCATCAGACTCGCTCATGCTGTACTGATGAATGAAGGAGCGTAAATTATCTCCACCCATCTCTTCGGCAATTTTTGCGGTAAGACGCTCCATCATTACAAATCTGCTTGCATAATCCTGCTCGTCCATAAGTCTTTCCAGATCGCTCCGGTATTCCGGCCCCAAAAATTCATAGCGGGAATAGCTGCTTTCGACCGCACAGGAGCTGAACAGGATAAGCCCCAGACAAAGGAATATGGCCATATTCATTACGGTTGAACCGGTCAACGGCTGTGAGACGGGACGCTTTTCTGACTTTGATGTTCTTATCATGATATTATATGTATATTCTGCTCCATATGGCAGAAGGGAATGCATGTTCATAAGGAGATACTACCTCAATTGCCCAGAGCCCTCAAGATAATATCACCGTCGACGGCTGCGGTTTACCGGAAAAAGCTGGACATTCTCTATGAACGCCTAAATAATCCCCGTTTCATCAGTCCCGATCCCCTGGAAGCGGCTTTGGCGTTCACGGATGCAGGAGATCGGGAGGTGGGAGCATTCCTTTCGGCCATGTTTGCCCTGGGACGGGTGAATCTCATTCTGCAGATTCTGGATGATCTTTTTACGTACCTGCCGAAACCCCGGAGTATGCTCATGAATCTGAATCCTGAGGAAATTCCCCGGGAATTGATGGAGATTATTCCCCCGCTAAAGTACCGCTTTTTCAATTATCCCAGAATTCTGCTTCTCATTTCAGCCATCGGGGCTGTGCTTCAGAAATTCGGCAGTCTTCAGCAGGCTGCAGTCCCCGGAACCGGTTCTCCTGCAGGAAACGGTTCTCCTGCGGGAAATGGTTCTCCTGCAGGAAACGAAGTCCCGTACCCCGGACTTTTGGCGGCGATGAATCTCCGCCGGGCTCTGCAGACTGAGGCACAAATTCACATACAACATTTCCCCCGTCTCTTCACCCCAGAAAAAGGAATCCCGGGTATCGTTGTACCTGCGGTTGAAGAACCTTTTCATAGAAACGGGGCGGCGAAACGTCTGATGTTGTTTCTCCGGTGGATGGTACGCCGGGATGCCGTAGATCCCGGCGGATGGAGCATTCTCTCACCCCGGGATTTACTGTATCCTCTGGATACCCATATGATGCGAATTGCGGACGAACTGGGTTTAAGAACCAGAAAGTCCGCGGATATGGCGACAGTAATTGAAATTACTGATAATTTCCGCATAATTAATCCTGAAGATCCGGTGAAATACGATTTTGCTCTCACCCGGACTGGAAT
The DNA here is from genome assembly GCF_059431795.1 of Salinispira sp. NCBI lineage: Bacteria > Pseudomonadati > Spirochaetota > Spirochaetia > Spirochaetales > Spirochaetaceae > Salinispira > Salinispira sp. Next base: position 6,210 of record NZ_JBXWXS010000039.1, on the reverse strand, counting down.
TCATCCTGAAACCCGTTCCCTACACAGGACGGAAAGTCTTTGGAACGATATTATTATATAAAGGAGTGGTGTTATGAAAATACCCGCAAATGTTGAAGCAGCCATCAATACGCAGATCAAAGAGGAATTTGATTCGGCCTATTTGTATTTAGCCATGGCGGCATGGTTCGAAGATCAGGACCTTCCGGGTTTTGCAGTCTGGATGCGGTCCCAGTATCAGGAAGAACTTGAGCATGCCCACAAGTTCTTTAATTATCTTTTTGAGCGTGAAGGACGTTCCCTGGTTCCGGCCATTAAAGAACCACAAAAGGAGTGGAAATCTCCTCTTGATGCGTTCAGGGCGGCATACGACCATGAGCAGTACATTACATCCTGCATCCACAAGTTGGTGAAGACTGCCCGGGAAGCCGATGATGTTGCCAGTGAACGATTTTTAGACTGGTATGTCAACGAACAGGTTGAAGAGGAATCCACTGCCATGAATATTATCAAGAAACTGGAACGGGTGGAGGACTCCAAATACGGCCTGTTCATGCTGGATAAAGAAATGTCTTCCCGGGGAACACTTGCAGAATAGCCTTTAGGCTGTTATCTTATAAGCCATAACCGAGATGAATGATCATTCAATCATGATGATTCACACGTAACGAGGAGCGCTCCATGCAGAAATATGTATGTGAAGTGTGCGGATACATTTACGATCCCGCAGAAGGTGATCCTGATAACGGTGTGCCGGCCGGAACAGCTTTTGAAGCTCTTCCCGAAGATTGGGTGTGTCCCATGTGCGGCGCTGAAAAGGAAGATTTTTCACCCGAAGATTAAGATGAGAGCCGCTCCTCCGGGAGTGGCTTTTTTTTCTTGTGATGTTCGAAGAGGAGTGGGATAACAGCCATGTATCCACTGCTGCTCCATAACACCCAATTGATAAAAATCAATGCATAGAAACTCCGGACAGTACACCTTCTCCCTGAAACATCAGGAAACAGGGAGTGCAGAAAGCAGAATGCGGGGATTAACCCCAGGCCCGGCAATTCTGAAAACCGGAGTGCTGCTTTTTTTGTTTCTGATTTTCACTTCCTGTTATTATGTGGAACAGGGGAGTGTACTGTTCCGTAACAGACTTGCAGCCCAGAGCAGAAACTCGGCACTCAAAAGCGCGGATGAATCCCGCCGGGGGGAACTGGAACGGTTTTTTGCCAGGGTGGAAACAATCCGGGATTTCGGTGTCACAGAGCTTGGCCTGGGTGACAACGGGAATTACCGGAAGTACCTGGAACTTGACCGGGATTATCTGGTGGCAGTGGTGAATGCAGCTCCGGCGGACAGCCTGGATCCGTTTCTTTGGCGTTATCCTTTTCTGGGACCCGCACCGTATCGGGGATACTACGATCCGGAGGACGCCGCCCGGGAAGCTCGGAAACTCCGGGAACAAGGATACCATGTATTTGTGCGGAAAGTTGACGGGTTCAGCACTCTGGGAATCACCAAAGACCCCCTGATATCCTTTATGATTGAATACGATCAATTCAGGCTGGCCAGGCTGATTTTTCACGAACAGATTCATGCCAGTCTCTGGGTGAACGGCCATATATCTTTTAATGAAGAGCTTGCAACCGCTCTGGGAGATATGGCCGCCCTTGAATATATTGAATGGATGTTCACAAAAGACTCCCGGGAGTACCGAGCTGCCGCCAGCCGCATCCACGACTCCCGGCAATTCTCCCTGGATATGCGCAATCTTTCCCGGGAGCTTGAGCGTTTTTACTCCCGGTCTCAGGATTCTCCCGGAACCGGATCCGACCCTGGCCCCGCCTCCAATCCCGCCTCCAATCCCGCCCACGGAGATAACCCGCTCCCCGGGACCGGACCCGGCTATGAAGGCTCAGATCCGGAAGAAACCCGGGAAATCATCCTCAATAGGTTTCGTGAGGAGTTCCGCCGCAGTTACCCCCAACGGTATATGGGAGAATCCTATCGGCAAGTACTGGAAATGGAGCTGAACAACGCCTTCCTCAGCCTTTACCGCAGCTATAGCGGCCGGGGACCGGCCTACCGTGCACTGTATGAAAAACTGGGATCGGTATCTGCAGTGCTTCAGACTGTTAAAATGGCCCTGGACACACCGGAACAGCTGGGGCTGTCCTATAACAAAGGGAAAGACCCCTTCATTGTAATACAGCAGCTGAATGAGCAGCTGGCAGGTGACTATCAGCGAAATGAGCTGCTGACAGACACAAGTGAGTAGCTGATCTATAAGCCGACAGGCGAACCAGCAGCCGCCAGGCGAATGAGGAGCCAACAGCCGCCAGGCGAATACACGGCGTTGCACCGGAGGTAGGAGGGGCCGCTTATGACATGGCTGCAAGCGTACCTCCACCCCGGGAAACGGGAGCATTAGATATGCATTGCTCCCAGCCGTTTTATATGGTCCAGCAGCACAATTGAAGCCATAGCTTCCACGACCGGAATAATTCTGGGGCAGATACAGGCGTCGTGACGTCCTTCGGTTCGGATATCCTGCTCCTTTCCCTCCTTGCTTACTGTTCTCTGAACTTTGTTGATGGAAGATGTGGGTTTTACCACAATCCGAAAGAGGATTTCTTCACCGGTGGATATTCCTCCGATAATACCGCCCGCATTGTTGGTAATGAACCCTTCTGAATTCATCTGATCGTTGTGCTCGCTTCCCCTCATATCCGCTGCTGCAAAACCCCTGCCGAATTCTATACCTTTTACCGCACCGATGGACAGCATGGCTTTGGCCAGTTCTGCATCAAGCTTGTCGAACACCGGTTCGCCCAGGCCTGGATCCACTCCGCTGATCCGGCATTCAACGATGCCCCCCATGCTGTCTTCATCATCCTTGATATTACTGATAATTTCGTTCATTTTCTCCGCAGCCTGCATATCAGGGGCCCGCAGAGGATTTTTCTCGATCACATCGGGGTCGAAGCTGGTAATTTCAATTCCGGCGGTGCGGCGGGTGTATGCAAGAATGTTCACACCCTTGTCCCGGAGTATCTTCCGGGCCAGTGCGCCTGCGGCCACCCGCCCGGCGGTTTCCCGTCCGCTGGCCCGGCCGCTACCCCTCCAGTCTCGGATTCCGTATTTCCTAGTGTAGGTGTAGTCCGCATGTCCGGGACGGTACAGCTCTTTGATATCGTTGTATGCGCTGGGCTGTGCGTCCTTGTTATACAGTATCATCATCAGCGGAGTGCCGGTGGTTTTCCCTTCAAAGACACCGGACATAAAATGAACCTTATCCGGCTCCTTTCTTGGCGTGGTAATATAGGACTGCCCGGTTTTTCTTCTATCCAGTTCTTTTTGGATATCTTCAAGAGTGATCTCCACACCGGGTGTCACTCCATCGACGATAACCCCCACCGCTCCGCCGTGGGATTCCCCGAATGTTGTAATTTTATATGCCTGCCCGAAACTGTTTCCTGCCATTGCTGTATCTCCTTAGCTGGGAAAATCTGTATGTTTTTATAATGTTTGCAATTCATGAGCATGTTATATGCTGTCCAGAAGCTGTTGAAGTACTTCTTCTTTGGGGTTATCTCCAGTACTGATGATCAGGTCCGCATTGCTGCGTCCAAGTTCCCGCCGCCGCAGGTACAGTTTGCGGAAATCCTCCCGGGGTTTTTCAGCTGAGAGAAACGGGGGGATGCCGTTTTTCAGGATTCTGGCGTACAAGAGCTCTTCCGGGCCGTCGATAAATATCCGCAATGTATTGGGCTTTTTCCCGGAAGTGGGGCGGAGAAGCTCCATGAGCCGTTGATTCTCCATGGCTCCCCCGCCGCAGGCGATGATGCAGTGGGGTTCGCCGATGGACTCGTAGGCCATGCATTCCTGTTCTTGAAACCAGCGCAAACCGTTTTCCCGGTACATGCTTCTGATATCCGGAAATTCGGGATGCAACTTTTCGATGCGGTGATCAATATCGAACCAGGGAATTCCCAGCTGCCTGGACATGCCTTCTGCCAGGGATGTCTTACCGCTGTGCTTCAACCCCAGGAGTATATAGCGCTTGTTTTGCATAATTGGCTTCGCTTCTCCTCAGGAAGTGTGTAATTATTCACAATTATCTTATACAAAAATATGCATAAACCCCATGATCTTCCCATTACGGCTCATGAGAAGATGCATTGTTCGCATAACTGCGGGTAAATATCTATAATAATGATATTTACAGAATGGCTTTTTATTGGGGCTTCGAAAATATCCAGACCCACCGATTGATATACCTGTATGAATATACGATAATTCCCCCCCGTTGGGCAACGCAGAAGCGGGGGAAATTATCTGTTCCCAATGGCCCTTCCGCTACCCCTGGCCAGCCCGGTGTGAAGGGAGCCGCTGACCTTCATGAACACCGCCACCGCAGGAATCGAGATAATGACAGCCGATGCGCTGTAGGCACCATAGAGGGTCCGATACTGGTCTGAAAAGCCCTCCAGTCCCAGGGGCCAGGTATGCATGTTCTGGTTCACCAGAATCATCCGGGCTAAAATAAACTCACTCCAGCTTGCCATAAAACTGAGTATAAATACCACCGCAAGAACCGGAACCGCCTGGGGCAAAAGTACCGAGTAAAAAATTCGCAGGGGACCCGCGCCGTCCAGCATTGCGGCTTCTTCCGGTTCAATCTCAATTCCTATAAAGTAGCCCCTCAACAGCCAGATGCTGAAGGGTACGGTGGCTATGGCATAGGAGAGCAGCAGGCCCGGGTAGGTGTTAACCAGATTCAGTTTCAGAATCATCAAATAGGTGGGAACAAGCATAACAGAACCGGGAATGAGCTGGGTAAAAAATATGCTCAGAAGGATGGAGTTTCGCAAACGGAACTTCCAGCGGGTGAGGGCATATGCTGAAAGGGTGGCGATTGAGACGGCCAAACTGGCAGTAACTGCGGTTATTGCCAGGGAATTGCCGATCCACAACAGGAAGCTCCGTTCGGTGAACAATACAAGGTAATTTTTCAGCGTAGGGGCATCTGGAAAAAGATTCAGTCCGGTTGTGAGAATGGTGTTGTGAGGCCGGAAGCTGATACTCACGACTCTCAGTACCGGGTAGATGGTAATAATTGCGGCAAGAATCAGTACAGAATAGGCCAGGATTTTCAGTGGGGTGGGGAAACGCTTCATCGTTTTGCCTCTTTGAGTAATCCGCTATAGCGGATGGGTATCATCACCATTAGGAGAACAATAAGGGTGTTTACTATGGCCAGGGCCGACGAGAAGCTGTAACGGTTGAAGTAGCTTGCAGCCCGAAATATGGCCAGAGATAGCAGATGGCTGTTTTCCAATTCCTGGGGGTTCATGAAATAGGGGACGCCGAAATTGTTGAAACTGTAGATGGCGGAAAAAAGCACCGCCGGGAGCACGGTGGGGAGAATCAGGGGCAGGGTCACCGAGAGCAGTCTGCGCATACGGCTTGCACCATCCAACTCTGCTGCTTCCAGACAGTTTCTGTCCACTCCCTGTAGGGCGCCAAGCAGGAGTATCATCATAAAAGGAACTCCCAGCCAGAGATTTACCAGATTCATGGAGACAAAATTCCAAAACGGATCGCTCCACCATGCGGGACCTGTGACCACCCCCGGGAGAAGCTCAATAACCTGATTAATGAATCCGAAACTGGGGTGAAATTCATAACGGAGTGTCATGAGAGAAATGGTGCCGGGAATGGCCCAGGGCAGGACAAGGATCCATTTGAAGATCCGGGTGAAACGGATGGGTGCATTCAGTGCGAGAGCCAGGATCAGTCCCAGCAGCACCTGAAAAAACGTCTGAATGCCAGTCCACAGGAGAGTTCTTCCCAAAATTATCCATAATCCGTCACGGCGGAGGATGGGACCGGTAAACACACCCTTCATGTTCTCCAGGAAAAGACTCAGAGAGAAATCCGGATTGCGGAAGTGAAAAAGATTCATATTGCCGAAACTGAGAATGACAGTGTATACGAGGGGGAATCCCATGGTTACCGCCAGGGCGAGAATGGGAACACTGATAAGTGCAGGGACTATGGGATTTCTGATGGGATTTCCGCCGCCGTTTCCGGGTTTCAATCCGTCATGGACTCTGGCGTTAATTCTGGCATTAATTCTGGCATTAATTTTGCCATTAATTTTGACTGAGATCCGGTAGACCGCCGCTATAAGCACCGCAAGGAAGGCAAAAACGGCAATACCGGAAAACAGAATTTCCA
>NZ_JBXWXS010000038.1:0-66675 GCF_059431795.1 Salinispira sp. | reverse complement strand
ACGACATGGCCTAAAATAAAGGCAACTGCGAATGCTTGAGAAGAAATCTGAAGCGAAAGCCGTATGAGGGAAAACCTCACGTCCGGTTTGACGAGGGGGGCAGGCGCAAGCCTGCCTCTACTCTACCCAAAGCAAAAAAACGTACCTATCGGCTACGCCGACCGTGCAACTTCTCATAGTCGCGAACGTTTTCCAAAATTGCTCCGCATTTTTGGAAAACGGGGCGGCGGGCAGGCCTGCCGCCCCGTTAGCTTTCATTTTTTCAACAATCCTCTTGATGGGTGTATGACAATGTAGTACTCTTATAATATGGTTTATTATGATGAAGACATCAGAAAAGGTATTCGAAAGGGAAAAATTCCAAAAGAAATTGTTAAACTTTTTATACATGCATTTGAATCTATTGATTCCACAAAAGATTTAAACCTTTTTGATATAAAGAAATTAGTTTCAGATTCTTCAACCAATTACTATAGACTGCGAAAAGGGAAATATCGTGCTGTTTTTAAAATTGAAAATCATGATATTTTTGTGTTGGGAATTGGAAAAAGAACGGAGGTGTACAAAAGATGGCCGTAGTATCAGTAAGATTGAACGAAGAAGAAGAAAAAATTCTGGAATATTTAACAGAATACTTTCATGAAGAAAAATCATCTCTTTTTAAAAAATCAATGTACGAACTGTATGAAGATATTCAAGATATAAAATTTATTGAGAATTATATTGATGAATCAAGAAAAAAGAATAAAAAATATATAACAGCTGATGATTTGTTAAAATAAACCTGAATGAAAAACGACAGCTAACAGGATTTACCTGGTTCGGCCTCGGGCTTCACCCAAATTGGGCTTCGGCCAACTTCAGGTAAATCCGGAACGTTTTCCAAAAAGTGCTCCGCATTTTTGGAAAACGGGGTGCCGGATAGCAGGCGGGCCTGCCCGCCAGCTGTCTTTCGCTGCTTCGCAACTTCAGACAACTGGCGGGTATCCTCAATGTCCTTCCCAAGCCTTCTGCATGTTCAGACTACTGCGGATACCCGCCGCCCCTTTATATGGGATTTTTCTTGAATAATGTTTAAACAATGTATATACTCTGGGTATGGAAGCAAAGATTCAGAAATGGGGTAATAGCCTCGGAATAAGAATACCAATATCAATCATTAAAGAATTATCTTTAAAAAATGGTTCTGTGGTAGATATTGAGGAAAATGAAAACAGAATTGTTATCTATCCACCTAAGGTTAATGATGCGATGTCTTTAATTGATAAAATTACTGACGAAAATCTTCCTTCTGAAGTAGATTGGGGCATAAACGAAGGTGATGAAATTTGGTAGAGCAGAAGTATATTCCTCGAAAAGGAGACTTAGTCTGGTTAAATTTCACTCCCCAATCAGGACATGAACAAGCTGGGAAAAGACCAGCTATTGTATTGTCTCCTATAGAATACATCAGAAAAACAAATCTGATGATCGTTTGCCCTATTACAAGCAAGGTAAAAGGCTACCCATTTGAAGTAAAAGTAACTGGAAAGAAAATAAATGGTGTTGTTCTTTCTGATCAGGTAAAAAGCTTAGATTGGAAAGCAAGAAATGTTACATTTATTGAAGAGGTTTCAGAAGAAACACTTGATGAGACTCAGGAAAAATTACTGGTTTTAATTGGATAGACTCAAGAAAAACGACATATAACAGCAAAAATACGGCTTCGCTTCGCTCAAATTGGCTTCCGATGGTCGCCAACTTCGCCTATTCGCGAAACATTTTCCAACATTCCGCCTTCGGCTGCATCCAAATTGCCTATGGTCGCAAGCTCCCGACGGCAACTTCGCATTTGTGGAAAACGGGGCGGCGGGCCTGCCCGCCAGTTGTCCCGACATCTATCGTTCGGAAGGTAGATTGCTGCTGCTCCACTCGTCCGGCGATTCTATGCTGAGCTTTGATCCCGTATCGAATCCGGAAATGGGTGTGACATCCCGGTAATGACTCTTAAAACGTAAATAAGGATACGGACTGCCGTCTTCCCTGCTGATGTGTTGTGCCTCTATAAGATAGACTTCCTGATCGGATAGGGATGCCTTTGACGAATATACAGTACCTCTCCCGGATACATAGTTGCCTGAGTTGTCGTTATATACCGAAAACCCCGAATATCGCTGCATGCCTTTGGGAATCTCTTCATCAAAGATGATTCGATAATCGGTCACTTGACCTATTGCTACTCCAGGGACTGGGAGCTCCGGCTCAATTCGCCCGGATGGAGCACCCCGGGGAACCTGTCCTGCTGCACTGATTACCCCATAGCTCGGGTGACTAATAGTCAAAGTCACCGGGTCTCCGTGGGATAGATCTAACGTGCCATTCGCCAGGGTAAAATACGTGCCGCCATCCTGTGATTCCAGGGCCCGGCCGTTAATTTGTATAAGCAGATCCTCCAGGCCGGTCGTTGGATTTCCGTCAAGATTGGTGATTCTGGCCGTGACTCCGTAGATGGGATCATTTTCAGGATATTTACGGTTACTACGATATACATTAACTGAAATCTGAAGCTCATTCGTGTCAATAGCCTTAACCCTGGGGGCCTGATCATCAGTTTCTGGATCTACGGCAGGGGCATTGGAATAGGGTACGGACAGATGGAGTTTGGCCAGATACTGTACACCATCCTGAACAATAACCAGGTTCTGATAGATAAATCGCGATGGAGTATCTCCACTTCCGACAAGAAGATCCGATGCATCTTGAGTAAGCTCGATAACAGAAGCCGGTTGGAATACGTGAATATCGTCCTGCCAGAACATTCCGGTAAGGTACAGCTCTGCCGATGCGAAATCCAGTGCTCCGAAATTCAGGCTGTATCTCAAATCTTCATCCTGACCGACCGACTGCTGTAACGCCTGGAGACTGAAAGATACAGACCCGTCTTGATTGGAGTATGTCTTTTTTCCATCACTGCTGCTCCATAGCAGTTCAACTGTTTGACCGGGATCGGGAAGGGGTAACCCGGCATCACCGCTGTCAATTGCCTGATTTAATTCCGGTCCCAGGTCCTGACCCGCCGCCCGGGCGTAGCGAGCCAGTGAATCTCGCAGCTCTAATAGGCTTGAGCGGGTAAGATGATGAAACGGTGGTAGCCAGAACTCAGGATCCAAGCCTTCAAAAGGTACCAGCAGTCCGCCTTCATCGATAACCCGGCTGAGAAGGGAAAAGGTTTGATCATCGCTAAGATCGGCCCGTACAACTTGATCCACAATTTCTGTGAACATGGGACGATCAGTGAGCCGATTGGGAATGTTAACATCCGCACCGCCTTCAATGAGCCGGATAGCCGCCTCAAATTCACCATCCGCAAGGATGGCAGTCAGACAGCTGTAATCCTTATACCCGGGAAGGTTGGGATCCGCTCCCGCATCAAGCAGAGCTTCAAAGGCCCAGTAACGATCTTCAGTGGTACAGGCATAATACAGGGCATGATACCCTTGGCTTGTACGGTAATTTACATCACCTGCAAATTTAACGGCGCGATGAAAGGCTTCCTGCTGATTACGCCCTATTAAGCTAGTAAGGATTGAATAGGAAGCCACAGAATCGAAGGTGGCATCGCTTTCCTGGTTTTCCAGGCGTGTTAGCTCTTCAGACAGTTGTTGCGTGCTGGCATAGTCGCGGAGAAACCATATCAGCGGTCGCCGGGAATTAGGCAGCTGGGTTCGTTGTTCCGGAAATAGATCCATAAACGCATCCAGATCGGGAGCAAAGTTTTCGACTTCTGTATTCGTGTCAAGATTGCCTTCTTCCAGTTCGCTGATTGTTGAAAAATGTTGTCTGTTCACATAGCTGAATAGTGCATTGTAGCCATTACTATCCTGAACATCTTTTGGGGCTCCATTTCTCAGCAGGGCCCGGACGATATCAACATTTCCATGAGTTGCTGCGGCGAGCAGGGGATGAAGGCTGTTGTTTCGCCGGGCGTTTACATTGGCACCTGCCCTGATAAGACGGAGAGCCTCTGGAGAATAATTCCTGATTATGGCATCCATGAGAGCCGTGTCTCCATGTTTGTCTTTGGCTTCAATATCCGCACCATGATTGAGAAGAATCTCAAGGGATTGCGGTTCCCTGTGTATTACCGACCAATGCAGGGCGGTGCTTTTCAGTGTGGCATGGGGTACATTGGGCGAAAATCCCTGCTCGAGAAGATATGAAAGAATCGCCGGCGCTTGTACTGCAAGTCCGGTCCAGGAATTCGACTTACGAGGAGGGGTATCATAGAAGGTTCTTCCCTCTTCCCTGGCTTGTTCAATGACCTGGACTACCGTTTCAAGATCTGAATTCTGTATTCCCCGGAAAAGCTGATACTCGTGGTAAAAAGCGCCGAGTACTGAATGAGACTCTGAAGATGGATCAAACAGCATCAGGCTGTTATCATCAAGTTCTTCTCCTTTCGGTGGATTCGGTAATTCATGCAATTTTCCTGCATAATCTGGAAGACCCGGAATGGCTTCACTGAGAATCTCCCTTCCCTGGAGTGAAAACGCATCCCAGTTTTCTGCTTTCCAGGCACCTTCCTCCAGAAGTTCTAAACAAAAGAGCGCTCTGTCGCGCATATGAATTGCTCGGTTATTCGAGGAACGATATATTAATGCCATCCCCGCCATTTGTCCGTTTGCAATGGTCAGAAAGTCATAGTCCAACTGAACGAGCATCAGTCCGATATCTTCCATAAGATATTTAGCTTCGTAACTTTTGAGATACTCTGCAGCATTCGCCCAGCGCACCAGGCTGGATAATCTGCTCAGCTCGTATGCATTTACAACCTGAATGCCAATAAACGCTGCATTTGATACCAGGAAGTCGGTGGTAGCGTCATCATCAGCTGGTATTTCCCCTTCAGCAATCTGTGTGAGAATCCGGCTGTACAGCCCGCGGTAACCGCCGGTGATCCGTGAATCCAGGGCTTGCAGCAGTTCTGCCCGGGATTCCACATCCCAAAATTTCGAAAGGATTCTTGCCGCTCTTTCACCGTCTTGAATTTCTAAAACATCGGGGGCAACGTTGTTCTGGAGGTTCAGCGCGGCACTTGCCAGAACTCCGAGAGTAATCATTTTCTCATTTGGTCCGGGATATTCAGGGCTGACTCTGCGCTGCAGCGCCTGGTCAAGAACCATGGAACCGGTGGCTTCAAATTCTTGAGGAACCTGTTCGGCCTGATCCCCAATAAGCACCCGGGGATCAGGTACCGTCTCACTCACGGACACACAGGAGCTGAGAGCGGTAATTAGCAATGCAATTCCCAAAGAAACATACAATGGCATTTTTTCTGTCTTGATCAGTTCCATGTGAGCGCCCACCTATGAATACGTATTACCTTTCGAGGATACCATAGTATAGCGTCTTATCTCCAATATGTGTATATGGATTTCGAATCCGTGCTTGCATCCCTTGCTCTTGCCCTTGCCCTTACATTTCTGGAAGAATTGGGATGGTCCGGCTTCAGGAAGAATCCGGGAACCGGTTACAAGCTGTAATTACCGGCCCCGCTCCATCCAAATTACGCCGAATATGAGTGTCAGTATAACAGCTTTCCACCTGGGAATACCCTGCTTTCGACCCGCTGAAAATCCCAGTGGCAGTTCCAGCAGATGTATGAGCAGCACTGCGGCTCCCGCTGTTGAGGCGGAGAGGAGAAACCAGTCAGGAGCATCGGGAAATGCGAAGCGGGACGCAAGACCGGTGATTATATACATCCAGCCGGCAACAGCCCCCGCTTTGAGAGCCCGGCGCATCAGCGAATCACCGACATGCCGCCGTCCAGATGCAGCACCTGACCCGTCATCCATGAGTATTCACCCAGAAGAAATGCTGCGCTCAGCTTCCCAACTTCCTGCGGGGCGCCAATTTTCTTCAGGGGATGCCGTTCCTCCATCGCCTGCAGTTTTTTTTCACTGGATATGAATTTGGAAGCCAGTGGTGTGTCAGTGAGGGAAAGAGCTATTGCATTAAATCGGATGTTCGCTCCGGAATATTCTGCAGCCAAAGAGCGTACCAGTCCCTCAACCGCCGACTTTGCCGCTGCTATGGAACTGTGAAACGCCATGCCCGTTTGTGCCGCAATGCTGCTGTAGAACAGCACATCCCCTCCATCTTTCATGAGCGGAAGCAGCTGTTGGAGGGCGGGAATGGCCCCAAAGCAATTGATCTGCATGTCATCTCTGAATGTGTTCAGAGAGAGGGATTTGAAGGGTTTCAGGTTGATAGTACCCGGGGCGTATAGGAAGCCGTCGATGCTGTCTACATCTTCAGGAATTCCCGGAAAATCATCCTCCGTATCCCACTCCAGGGTTTCCACCTGAGAAAGTTCGGTTCGCGGCTGTGATCGGGTATATGCGATAATCCTAAGCTCTTCGTCGCTTTCTGCTTGAAGCCTTTGAATGGTGTTCAGGGCGATTTCAGAGTTTCCGCCGGCAATGATGTATGTTTTCACAATGAACCTCCGTTTTCCAAGCACACGGCCCCCATATAAGCGATCGGCCGTTGCTGGTATTGGAAAGATACTGCGGAAGTGGGCGGGGAGGCAAAACTAACGCTTAAGAAATTCCATATAATCTTCCATCTCTCTGGGCAGAGTCTCTCCTGATTTTTCGAATTTTTTAATCCGGCTTTCCAGCTTGAGAATTTCCTTTCTGCGGCGGTTTTGAAGTTTGGTTTCAAGATCCGCATAGAGGGGCTTCTTGGCAATCTGCTCCCTGGCCTGGGTATCGAAGGGGACGAAGCGGTAAAATATCTCCCGAACTACCGGATTAAAGCGCACCTTTCCTTCATACTCATACAGCACCCAGGTAATATAATCGGAGCTGAAACGGTCCCGGTCGGAGCGGGTTTTCTTAATAAATTCCTTCAGCTTTTCTTTGTGTGCCGATGAGAGTTTGGGGTTTTTGCGGTAGAATGCGATGTAATCATAATATGCTCCCGAAAGCCCCCCTTCTACTGGATCCATCCAGTTTGCGCCGGCCACCGATCTGGACAGCTCCCAGCGGAACTGGGCCAGCAGATTACCGATTCCTTCATCGATCTTTTCGCTGAAATACAGGGGGATCATAAACCGGGCAGGACTCTCTTTTTTGGTGCCGTCCAGTTCCTGCCACATCATCATTCTGTTTCCGGCCACCGGATATACGACGAAGTACGGGAGTACTTCTTTTTGTACGATATCTGTGCCAAAACGGTGTTTGCTCACCACCTCCCGGTAAAAAAGGCTGAAGTCCCTGAAGTGGAATTTCTCCCCAGCCTCACTGCAAGCTTCCGGGGAGAACAACATTCGTGACAGTCCTCCTCCCAGCACCTGACTGGTGAGTATGGGGAGGGACTTTCGTTTGGATCCGTACAAGATTTTGGATAGCTCTATTGAAACCTGACGGATCTCATAGCGCACCTTATCTTCTGCGGTATCCTGGTATATATATGCCGAGGATTCCCGCTCCTTATTAGACATTTTTTCCTGGCGTTTGATGGTTTCTCTGAAGCCTTCCCCCATTTCGTTGATACTGGGGTTAGCATCTCCGGTATAGATTTTTTCCAGGAAATACGGAAGGGTCATGGCAGGCAGGGGTTCTTCAACATAGAGCATCTGGGAATATGCTTCATCGATGATTTTCAGGTCCTCTTCGCTGAGAAGCGTTTCATCCACAACCCCAAAATGGAGCATAATTCCGGGGATGAACGACTTCAAGTCCGTATTGATTTGCTTAAGAAAGCAGATTTCATACAGCTCCCAGTACATGGGAGTAAGTTTTTTCCGAAGACTTTCAGCGTCGGGATCGGCTTTGTACATACTGTCAAGCTTCTTTAGCGAATCCAGAGTGCTCCGGAAGTCCTCCATGAAATTTTCACTTACATCGGCAAAGTCGAGAATCTTTTCCAGGAGATTCCGGTATTTTCCCAGGTTGTCTCCCGAAGCGTCCTGCTTTGGGGAGTCATGGGTGAACATATTGTCCTGGGATTCGCTGCTGCTCTCTGCTTCAGGTTTTTGACGGAAGTCCAATAATTGCTGATACATGGGGTGGGTCTTGGTCAGATCCTTGTGAAGGAGTTTGAAGGCATCCCGATGACAACGCCAGCTGAACTTCCACAGATAGTGGCGGAACATCCGGAAGTTCAGATCGGTTTCCTCGCCCACAGAAAGAACCGTTGTCACCCAGCCTGCATCACTGTAGAGAATGTCGCTGAGAAGCCATATATGATGTACGATCTTCTCATTGTGTCCCACCAGCTGTTCAAGACTTTGAATGAGAAACTGGTACACATAATAATTTCCCGGTTCGTCCTTATTGAACAGTGCATGTATGAGCTTATCGGGCTTTCGAAGCAGCCGTTTGATAAACAGGTATTGGGAGTAATCCAACATGTTTTCGATGCTGAGATTATCATACTGAATGTAAAGATCCAGTCCGCTTTGAATACGCCCCAGAAAGACATTGGAATCCCAAGATTCGGGCATTTTCTCGCCCCTCTGCTCCAGTTCGTACCGGAGATAGCGGGAATACTCATGGATATTAACATTGTATCTGTCCGGAAGGGTCTGAGGTTCTTCCCGGTTATCCAAATCCGAGCCCAAAGCCAGGCTGTCCTGTATGGATGCGAGCTTGTGCCAGAGATATTTGTAATTCTTAAAGAGATATATGGCGGATTCTATCCGTTGAACCAGTGCCTGCATCACTTGAATATTTAAATGCATATTCTTCTGCAGAAGATGAACCACCATATGATCTTCCACCGGAATATTGGAGATGATGCAGTCGCTGACACTTACAACGGTATGTCCAAGGGGGCTGTTGTTAAACAGGCCGAGAATTCCGCATACCGTTTCACCTTTGATTAATCCTACCCGCACACCTTCTACAGGGGAATCTTCCGGTTGCGACCCACTCTCTCCTTGGGTCAGGGGAGCGCTTTCGGAGGAAGAGATCATCTCCGCCATTCCGGAATGGATGATGAGGATGGAGTTCACCGGATTTCCCTGGAGCAGGAGGACGGTGTTTTTTTCAATTTTCTGTTTGCTGATACGCTGTGTCAGGTCAATGTTGCTCATAGTACCAGTTTCACCTCAAAACGGGATATTTGCAACGCCGGGATCAGCGCATCTGATACAGAAAAAGGAAGAATTGAGGTGGATAGTAAATCGGTGTAGTATATCTATTCAAGGAGTGTACATGTATCACATATTAGAGCTTTCAGGACAGTACAGCGAAACCGGCCCGCAGAGCGGGGGCATAGTTTCCATGCTTGGCACAGAGAAACGATTCCGTTTCGACCATTTTTTCACCCGGGTTGAATGGCTTCTTAAGAAGAAAAGGGTAAACACTGTGGTGATTTCCGTTGCGCCGGACTTTTCCACGGGTAATCTGTCCGGGATCGTATCGGTTAGAGATCAGCTTCTTCGCCTGAAGAAGGCGGGAAAGGAACTGATTTTCTATGCCCAGGATTACGGTATGCAGGAACTGTATCTGGCTTCCGTATGCGCCAGGAGGGTTATTCATCCCCTCGCGTTCCTGCATTTTCAGGGGATCAGCA
Source organism: Salinispira sp. (assembly GCF_059431795.1). Lineage (NCBI taxonomy): Bacteria > Pseudomonadati > Spirochaetota > Spirochaetia > Spirochaetales > Spirochaetaceae > Salinispira > Salinispira sp. Next base: position 57,111 of record NZ_JBXWXS010000038.1, on the reverse strand, counting down.
GGAGTTTCAGATTCTTCCGTGAACTCATGAAAAAGAACCATATTGAGGCTGAAATTATCCGGATAGGCCGCTATAAATCAGCGGCAGACGCCTTCCGGGTATCGGAAATTGATGAGTTCAACCGGGAGCAGTATGAAGCCATATTCAAAGATCTGCTGGCAGAATACCGCCGCGCTGTGACCCAGGGGTACGGCATGGTTGAGGAAAAAATTGACGAGCTGCTGAACGGCCGGATTCTAAACGCCGATGAAGCCATTAAAGAGGGCTGGGCCCATGAGCAGGACAGTCTTGATGGGATCCTTGCAGGGTTTCAGGAGGATAAAACCAAGGAAGTGAAGCGAAAAAAAGAGAAAACATCCACCGGGAGGGGGGCAAAGGTTGCCGTCCTGATTTTTGAAGGGGGAATTAAAGACGGGCATAATGATAATAATATGATGTTCGGGCAGATGATCGGTGCCCTGGATTATGTGCCGGTAATCCGGAAACTCGAAAAGGATAAGTCGGTGAAGGCTGTGATTTTCCGTATTAACTCAGGCGGCGGCTCGGCGGCAGCTTCAGAAGATATTGTCCGGGAACTGGCGAGGGTGAGGAAGAAAAAACCGGTAATTGTGTCCATGAGCGCAGTGGCCGGCTCGGGAGGGTATTGGATTGCCACCGAGGCGGACAAGGTTTTCGCAGAAACCACCACGGTTACCGGCTCAATCGGTGTAATCAGCCTGTTTTTCTACGCCCGGGAGCTGTTTACCAAATGGGGAATAACTCATTCCACCGTGAAAGAGGGCGAGCATGCAGATGTGGGGTCCATGTTGCGTCGTCTTAGTGAGAAGGAAGTGAACATTCTCAAAGAAGGCGTTTCCTGGATTTACCAAAAATTTCTGAACAAGGTTGCGAATGCACGAAACATGAGCAGCGATGGGGTACACGAACTGGGGGAAGGGCATGTGTTTACCGGAACCCGGGCAAAAGAGATAGGATTAATCGATGAGGTTGGTGGACTCAACGAGGCAATAGAAGAGGTCAAGACCCGTCTTGGGAAAACCCGGGTTAAACTGAATTTTCTCCCCCGGCGGAAGAAAAGCCGTATTGCTAAGCTTCTGGGAGGCGGGGAGGGAAAGAGTTCTCCCTACGCTCAAGCGGCTGCCATCTCTGCCCTCTCCCTCATGGACGATGTGCGGGAGTGGAACGGCAAAACCCTGGCAATGATGCCCGGTCAAAACTACTACAAGGATTAATTGCTGTGGTTCTCTGATTTTTGGCTTACTCTGCTTGTTAGCTGCTCTGGCTGCTTTTGGGGATTTGAGCCGGGAGCAGCTGCCGGTCAGGGGCTTCACAGCCCCATGACCTCTTTCAGCGGGATATAGATGGTGAGAATGAGACCGATATAACTGAGGTTGTAGAAAAAATCCTCCAGCGGAATGTGGATGAATTTGATGCCGAATATTGCTTTGGGATTATATCGAATGGTGGGAAGGGCGGTGTATATGCCGTTGACTACGATAAAAGCGAGAAAAATTAAAAGCATGGACCAAAGATATCCTGAGGCGGCAATGACTCCGGGGGTGAAAATTCCGGATGCAAGAAAATAGAGGGATGTGGACAACATTGCCAGGAGGGTGTAGCCCTGTTTTCTCCAGATTAATGCGGGAATGATGAATACGGCGGCGAGGAGAAACTGCAGCCAAGCCATATCCGGTTGGGCCGGGGTGCTTCCGAAGTATGCGAGGACCACTTCATAAATAAACACACTGGGATAGGGAATCAAGAGAAAGAAGAGCCATTCGCCAACCGGAAGATGAAATACCCGCATGCTCCCAACGTACTCATCGTTAAACTCCCAATGTCCCTTGGATGTCACCATAATATCCCAAATAATGTAGACACTTCCCACAATGAGGGTGGCGATTAAAAGAGGCACAAGGTAGCTGATGTAGTGAACTTTGCTGTCAAAACTCATTGCAAAGGGGCCTGCAAAACTTAAAACTGCAATAATTGTGTATACATGCTTCTTCATTCTGCCTCCGGTGGAAATCCAAGATGATGTTCCACTATAATCTGATCCATTGTAAGACCTATCCGCATTTGCTGGACAGTTACATTAAGCTAATGCTCAACTGTGCCTGCGTCAAGAAAAACCGTTTAACCGTCCAACCTGATTATCACCTTGCCGCTTAATCCTCCGTTCAAGGCATGCTGTACAGCTCGAGAAGGAGGGAATTCCTGAAGCGACCAGCTTGAGTCCACCACCGGACGAATGGTGCCGTTGTTGATATTTCGCTGCAATTCCATCATCCGCTTGGCCGACGGATATGCCAGCATTATGCCGCTGCGGATCCTGTCTGATCGAAAGCTCCATTTCAGGATTCTCATAAGCTGCCTGGCGATGTAGTCGTTGGGAATATACACGGGATAATAGACGGATCCGGAAACCCGGCGCTCCAATAGCATTTCCGGACCGTTCTCACCCCTGCCCCGGATAAGGGCTCCCGGAGCATCCACAATACCCGGCCAGGGCCCCTCCTGCCGGGCGTAGTCCAGCCAGTGGTTTCGGGGTACCACGTTGAAGGCCCCCAGCTCTTTCAGGAGCTGAGCCTGGTGCTCCCGGCCCACTGCATGAACTTCATATCCACGGTCTGCCAAAATCTGGAGTGCAATGCTGCCCACACCGCCTGCTGCACCGATGAGAAGCACCTTTCCCCGAGAGCGGGGAGGGAAGCTCCTGCAAACCGCCAGCGCACTGATGCCCGCTGCGGGGAGGGAGGCGCCCTGTTCCCAGCTGAAGCCGACGGGAAGAGAGATGCAATGGGCGGCTCTGACGTTGATCCGGGTGCTGCCAGATCCTCCAGAGATGGGGGACAGCATGCCGGCCACCCTGTCACCGGGTTTAAATTCCGGTGAACGGGATTCAAGAACTTCACCTGAAAAATCGCTTCCGAATACCCGGGGAAACAGCGGGCTCCGGCGGCGGGAGAGAAGATGCATGAGGCGCACCCCCGCAATCTGCTCGCCGGCCAGAATTTTCCAGTCCACGGGATTTACGGAGATGGCATGCACCCTCACCTGAATGCCGCCCCATCCCGGCCTTCCCGGGGGCGGCGATTTGCCGTATTCCAGGGAATCGGGGCCGCCCCAGGATCTATATTGTATGGAGCGATCGCTATGCCGGCTCATGTGAGATCGTGCATCCGGAGAATCAGGCAGGATACCGGAGGTTCTGCTCGCCGATATTTTCCAGAACTTCATGAAGGAATTTTTCGGATTCCCAGTGGGTCATGGTAAGATCGTGGCTGAGAAAATTTCCACAGTCCTTCGCAGCAGCACCGGGAACCTCATTGTTGAATTCACTCATAAAGCGGAAAAGATTGGTAATGAGATCCACTATTTCGGCACTTTCCCGTTTTCCTTTCAGTACAAGGTAGAAACCGGTGCGGCAGCCCATGGGACCGAAGTACACCACATCGTCCTTCCACTCATCGTCGTTTCGCAGGAAGGTGGCTCCCAGGTGCTCAATGGTGTGAAGAGCGGGAACATCAACCACCGGTTCACGGTTCGGTTCCTTCATCCGGATATCGTAGGTTGTCACGTAATCGTCTCCAACCTCATCAATACGGGATACGTAAATTCCCCGCAGCATTTTATTATGATCAATGGTGAATGATGGAATCTTATTCATAGTCTACCTCTCTTGCAGATATATATTTGGTTCCCCGGGGGGCGTCTAGAACATACTTCAGGCCGAGCTGCCGGTCAAATCCGGCGCTTATGCGGGCTCGACTCCGATTGCTTCATGGGGCTTTTCCCGGTAGTGCCTGAGCAATTCTAAAACAGTAGCGGCAGAGTTCATAGAGGCGGTGTGCAGGTTTTTTTGAAAGTCCCCGGGTGATGAGCTGTCCGCCTTGTCGCTGATACTGCGGATGATCAGGAAGGGAACATGGAAGCGGAAACATGTCTGGGCAATGGCCGCACTTTCCATTTCAACTCCCAGACTTTCGGGAAAATCCTTCAGCAGCTTCGCGATCTCATCGGGATGGGCAAGAAATGTATCTCCGGATACTATCATCCCGTTTACGGCTTTAAAGGAATCCAGTTCACCGATACAGCGCTGAGCCAGTGCCAACAGCCGCTGATCGCTGGAGAAAACCGGCGGCATTCCGGGAATCTGGCCTTTTTCATAGCCGAATGGGGTGGTATCCACATCATGATGTCCGATTGACTCTCCCAGAATGACATCTCCTATTGAGAGCCCCGGGTCCAGAGCGCCGGCGCTTCCGGTATTCACAATAAATTCCGGGGCAAAGCCTTCAATCATCAGCGTTGTGCCGATGGCGGCGTTCACCTTGCCAATTCCCGATTGCAGAAGGACGATTTCCAGATCTCCCAGACTGCCTGTGATGAAGCTGTACGGGCCCCTTTCCTGAACCACGGGAGAGCCAAGCTCCTGCCTGATTTTCTGTACCTCTTCTTCCATCGCCCCGATTATTCCAATCATTCATACCTGCCTTTTCCATAATAAAATAAAAGCCCGGCGTACCTGCGGTACCCGGGCTCTTATTGCTCACCGGGTTCCGGTGTTACGCTCCCGGAACCCGTATTGTAAACCTATTCTACTGCTTTTTCAAAAAGAGTGCGCTTGCCGGCTCGACCTGAATGGTTCCCCCGGAAATAGTTTCAAGCACCGAGCTCCCGGCTTCTGTTTTGTTGACCAGTACGCCGTAGCTCCCTTCCGGAATGGTGAACGGAGCAGACCCTTCTCTGTCGGCATTCACAAAGCCGTACAATTCACCGGAAATAGCAACCCCTATGCCCTTGGCATTGGAGCTTTCCAGGATGCTCAGTTCTTCAGCGGTGGCTGCACCCAGAAGCTCCTCCGATCTCCTCAGCTCAATGAGACCCCGGTAGTAGTCGGTAAGTTCACTGTTCACTTGTGCCAGATCGTAGTCGATGTAGTTGGTGTCATTATCTGCGCTGTAACTGTTGGGGCTGGGGGTGCGGTACACGATGTTGTCGGAGCTGGCTCCCAGGCCGCCGTTTTCGGTGATCTCCGGGGGATTCCCCTCCAGATCGGGAGTGATTTTTCCTCTGGCCCATTCCTGTCCCAGATGCATCATGATCGGGCCCTGGGAAAAGAAGAGGCTGGCTGCGGCAATTCTGTGTGCGTCAAGAAGATCGGGGGTCAGCTCGGTGTACTCCCGGATGTCTTCAATGCGATTAATGCTGCCGTCCTCGTTGTAGAAGGAATACTCACCGGACTGAATCCGCAAGTTGTCTCCCAACGTGGCGTCGTCATGGCTCTCAATGTATTGAACATACTGATGTGGTTCAGCGGGGTTAATGTCTCCCCACCAGGCCATAAGGTTTTTTGCGCCATTGGTATCTCCCAGAACGAACACATCTCCTTCTTTGGTGGGGCGGTTCTGGGAACGCACCGCATCCCGGATTTCCGAGTTCCATTTACTCCAGCCAAGTTCAAGAAATTCCTCTGCGCTGGTGGCCCCTTCGCCCCCCCAGGGTTCGGCAATGAGCATTACATCCGGATTAATGTCGGTGGCCATCTCATAAATTGAACGGATTGTTTCAGGATCGTGGCTGGCTGCCAGATCGAAGCGGAAGCCGTCGATGTGATATTCCTCCATCCAGTAACGCACGGAATCGAGAATCATTTTCCGGGCCATTTTCCGCCGTGATTCCAGTTCGTTGCCGGTGCCGGTTCCGTCCTGATCCTTGTAGTAGAAATCCCGGTCGATGAGCATGAGCGGCTGATTGTCGTATTTGGAAGTATGGTTGTATACCACATCCATGAGCACGGCAATTCCGTTCTTATGAAGTTCCCTCACCATGGTTTTCATCTCGTCAACCTGACGGCCGTCGGTGCCGTTCCATGTTCCCGGCTCCAGGGTTCCGTTGCTGGCATAGTAGCTTTCCGGGGCAAAAAAGTTGAAGGTCATGTATCCCCAATAGTTTTCCCCATACCCGTTCCAGGTGTTGAAGTATCCCAGCCTGTCTTCCTTATATGGAGCCTCAATATTGTTGAAATCCTGAAGGGGGAGAAATTCAACGGCGTTCACGCCCAGATCCATCAGCCAGTTCATACCTCCCCGGGCAGCGTTAACAACTCCAAGATAGGTTCCAGGGTTCTCCGCTTCAGCGCTTGGATGGGTGGATAGATCCCGGAGGTGAGCCTCCATGATAATGGCATCGGCAATGTCCAGTCCCAGAGCTTCGGTACCCTGCCAGTCGAATTCGTCCCGGTCATAGATAAGGGTGAGACCGAACTGGGGGTAATCGTTGCTGGATGCCAGGGCATACGAGTAGGGATCGGGAAACACCGTGTCTGCCGGTATTTCCAAATCATAGGCCGTCGGATCCGCGTAGCGTTCTGTAATGCGGTATCCGTAAAACGTACCGTAGAGTTGTCCATCGATAAACGCTTCAAACACCTGGTTCCCGTCATTTTCCATTTGGATTACTTCCCGGGCATCTTCGCCGGGAGCATCGAAGAGGTGAAGCTCCACGGCTTTGCCTCTTGGAACAAAAAGGCGGAATGCTGAAACTCCGTCCTCCAGCCGGTAACCCATGGGTTTGTCTGAATACATGTTATTGAAGACAATGTCTTCAAGCTTATCAGATTTAACTCCGATGGAAGCGCTGTACTCCCCAGCCGTATCCTGTACGGTGACGGTATAGTCCTGGTTCAGCTGAAAGTCCCGGTCTGTTGTGAGAATAATTGCATTCCGGTTTCTCTCAACATCCGCTATTTCCAGTTCAGGTTCGATACTGAATTCATAGGAACTGATATCCTCCGGAAGTCCCAGAAACCTGAGTCCCACTTCCCGAAGGTCTGAAATTTCCGCAACGGTGAGCTGAGTAGGCACTGAGCCTCCGGTGCTTGCACAGGAAGCGAACAATAGTACTGCCAGCAGTCCGCCGGCCAATATTCCGGTGGAAATTATATGCCGGAGAGCCGTTCCCCCACGGCCCCGGGTGCTTTGCTGTTTCATGATGATCCCCCTTGATCTGTTTGCTCGATTATACTTCCCCATACGCTTTTTTCGCAAGGAAAATAGCCCTCCGCCGGTACCGGGATTGGGTGTCCGGGTACTGGCGTATAATCCACCATTTCATTAGTATCAGTGCCATGATCAACCAAAATGTAAAAACGTTCTACACCTTTACCGGTCTCCAGAGTCTTGGCCGGGGAATCTGGATGGGGAACATTTTATCCCTCTATATTGTACTTCTGGCCGAGTCTTCAACGGGAATACTGGGCCTCACTCCCAATGAACTTCTGGGATCCACCTCGGCGGTTACCGGAGTGGCCATGCTGGTATCGGTTCTTCCCGGCGGGGTGCTTGCGGATAAATGGTCTATTAAAGGTACGCTCATGCTCGCGGCGGTTCTGGGATCTTTCGGCCTGGCCATGCTTGCCTTCGGATCCGGTCTTACGGCGATAGTTCTGGGACTCTTTTTCTGGGGGTTGTTTCAGGGACTCTCACGGCCCGCTGCGGAAACCATGCTGGCAAACTCTACTGTAAGCGGCGAGCGCTCATCCATTTATGCCAGGGCCCATGTGATTGATCAGATCGGTATGGGGACCGGGCCCCTTTTGAACATTATCCTGTTTTTGGTTCTGGGTGACCGCTGGGAACTTCCTATTCTTCAACGGGTAATGCTGGTGGGGATTCTCTTCTCCTTTGCATCGGCCCTGGTCCTTATGAATGTCCGAAAAGAGCACAGCCTGGGTGACGAGAGCGAAGCTCTGGATCGGGGCGGTGATTCACGCTCCAAGCCCTCCGCCGCCAGGGATACAGGGTTGAGCTCCCAAGATGCAGGGGCGGGCGCAGCACGTCAGGTTCGCCGGGAGAAATTCCGGGAAGGGGCCTCCCGCTTCATTCCCCATGTGTTTCTGGCATCGAGCTTTATTATCGGCTTCGGTGCCGGCATGACGGTGAAGTTCTTTCCGGTGTTCTTTCGCTCAATTTACGGGCTTCAGCCCATTGCCGTGCAGATCGTAATGGGAGTGGGGTTGCTGTTCACCGCAGCTGCAACCATGGCTGCACAGAAACTTTCGGTGAAGCGGGGGCGTGCGGAAATGATCGTGGGACTCCAGGCCCTTTCCATCGCCTCTCTGGTGGGAATGGCGTTTTACCCATCGCTGTGGCTGATAGTTCCCCTGTTCATTTTTCGCGGGGCTCTGATGAACGCCACTACACCTTTGAGCCGAACCATTGTTATGGATTACGTACCGAAGAAACGCCGAGGTGTCTGGAGCAGTCTCCAGACCGTAGCCTGGGGGTTGTTCTGGAATGTTTCGGCCATGCTTGGAGGTTTTCTCATAGGCGATGATAATTTCCGCTTTGCGTATCTTATAACAGCCGGAATCTATGTTCTCGGAACGGTGATCATTATTCCCCTCATTCCCCTTATTCACCGGGAGCAGGGCTCTGTTTCTCCCGCACCCGCTGCGCCGGTGGAAAAAGTTATCCCCGCAGGGAAATAACCCCCGCATTCCGGAGGGCAGCGACCACACTGCAGCCTAGGACACAGGGCTGGGTAAATCCTCCCTCCCCGCATGCCCAATCCCGGGGGCAGCCCCTGTAAAGCCGCGGCGGTTGAGAGATGCCGTCATCCGCCGTCGATTTCCCCGGAGAGCCAAATGCCCACTCGGGGGCTTGAATATTCTAAATCTTTCTGTCATAAATATTTCGCTATGAAAATTGCTGTATTGCTCTCCGGTGGAGTGGACAGCTCTGTAGCTCTCCATCAGGTAAAAACACACGGCTTCACAGATATAACCGCATATTACCTGAAGATCTGGCTTGAGGATGATGTGAGCTTCCTGGGGGAATGCCCCTGGGAGGAAGATTTATCCTACGCCAGAGAGGTCTGCCGTCAGGCAGGCGTGGAACTCAGAGTGCTTCCCCTTCAGCTGGAATATTACGATAAAGTTGTCTCCTACGCATTGGCGGAACTGAAAAAGGGCCGAACCCCCAGTCCGGATATTTTCTGTAATCAGCGGATTAAGTTCGGAGCGTTTTTCGATGCAGTGGATGAAGACTACGACCTGGTGGTAACCGGGCATTATGCCGATGTACGCACCGAGGATGACGGTCTCCACCATCTGTATCAGGCTCCGGATGGGGTGAAAGATCAGAGTTACTTCCTTTCCCATCTCAGTCAGGAACAGGTGGCCAAACTCTGGTTCCCGCTGGGAAACATGCAGAAGCCCCGGGTGCGTGAGCTGGCCGAATCCCTCGATCTTCCCAATAAGGCCCGAAAAGACAGCCAGGGGATCTGTTTTCTGGGGAAAATTAAGTACCCCGACTTCGTCCGTCATTATCTGGGAGAAAAAGAAGGCGCCATTGTCCGCCGGGAGAATGGTGAACAGCTTGGGACCCATAAGGGGTTCTGGTTTCACACCATCGGACAGCGAACCGGTCTGGGGCTGGGTAACGGGCCCTGGTATGTGGTGGACAAGGACAGCGAACAAAACATTGTATACGTAAGTCATAAAACCGATATAGAGAACGCCTTTTATCGGCAATTCATCTGCACCGAGCTCACCTGGATTGCCGGCAGGCCCCCGGAGTGGCTGGGCGACCCCCGGCTGCGCTCCGGCGACCCCCGTACCCTGAGGCTGAAACTCCGCCACGGTCCCAAAATGACAGAGTGCCGGGTACGCCTGGCTGGCAGGGAAGAGCTTGAGCAGTCGGGGTTACGGGGGCCTGATCTTGCGGACTCCCAGCCCCGCCTGATGGTGGAGATGACCGAAGGAGATAAGGGGCTTGCGCCGGGGCAGTTCGCGGTATTCTACCTGGATGACGAGTGCATTGGCAGCGGAAAGATCCAGCGGGCCATGCATCAGAATGTTGCTGCCCCAGGGAGGCCGGCCACTGCCCGGGAAATTTCCGGGCAGGAATCAGGCAGCGGTTCTGAAAGGATCTCTGAGATAAGCCCGGGAAATCAGGGAGCGGCCGCCCATGCTTAAAACATTCAGCCCTGAGCTTGGCCGGAGTGGAACCTCCAGCGCATATCAGGCGGCGGCCGGGGAGTTTCCTGCCCGTCCTATGGTGTACGCCCCGGTATCCGTGGCTCCAATGATCGACAAAACCCACCGCCACTTCCGCCGTTTCCTTCGTCTTCTCACGAAGCAGACGCTTCTGTATACGGAGATGCTCACCCCCAGTGCCATTATCCATGGAGACCGGAACAAACTTCTGGATTTTGATGAAATTGAGCGTCCTATTGCCCTTCAGCTCGGCGGCGATGACCCGGAAGAAATGGCGGAGGCGATTCGGATTGCCGAGGATTGGGGGTATGATGAATACAACCTGAACGTGGGCTGCCCCAGCGACAGGGTTCAGAACAAGAATTTCGGAGCCTGCCTCATGGCCGATTCCCCCCGGGTTGCCGATCTTCTCAAGGCCATGTATGAAGCAGGGACCCGGCCGGTGTCGGTGAAGCATAGAATTGGAATTCAGAGCCGGATTAAAGATCTGGATCTCAGCGCGTATGAAGATATGCGAAGCTTTGTTCTTCGACTGAAGGACGGTCCCGCCCAGCGCTACAGCGTTCATGCACGGGTGGCAATTCTCGAAGGCCTGAGCCCCAAAGAAAACAGGAACGTTCCCCCTCTCAGATACGATGAGGTGTACCGCCTTAAAGAGGAATTTCCCGAATTGCACATAGAAATAAACGGCGGAATTAAAACCCACGGGGAAATTGCATCCCATCTACAACACTGTGATGGGGCGATGCTGGGACGGCTCTCTTACGAACGCCCCTGGCGCTTTGCTTCCATGGACCGGCAGTATTACGGAAGACAGACGGCGGATTTTCGGATCCCCGGTCCCGATGATCTTCTTGATCCCAGCCGCAGGGAGATACTGGAAGAATACTTTGAATATATGAAGGAATGGAGCTCCCGGGGAATGAACGTCAGGAGCCTCGTATGGCCGGTTCTCGAATTATTTGCAGGACAGCCGGGAAGCCGGCGCTGGAAGCAGACTCTCAGCCGGGCTCTGCCCCGGGGAATGAGCGCTGGCGATTTTCTGGATGAGGGGCTGGCTTCGGCTCCGGAGGAATTTCTGGATATCCGGGCCTCCGATGATCCCCTTACATCAGAATAATGGACCGGAAGAGAACACCCAATCAGGCAATCTCATCAGGAGGGGACCATGGCATATGCAGCCAAAGATCAACTGGGAAGCCGACTGGAACGCATTCTTGCAGACCGTTCACCGGGCAGGGTTCTGGATGTGGGCTGCGGTGACGGCAGTTTTCTGGATGAACTGATCTCAGCCGCCTCCACCCCTCCGCTGGAAGTGTGGGGTGTGGATCCTGATCCCGATTCTCTGTCGGAAGCCAAACGCTTTTTCACTCTTCACGGACCTGATATTCCCTACTATTTTTTGGAAGGATCGGCTCCCCGGCTGGATCTTCCGGTTCATGAATTTCATACCCTCAGTTTCCAGGATATGCTCCACCACATGTCCGGCACGGCTTTTTCCCATGAAATGGACGGTGAACGCAGAGAACTGATTGAGGACTTGGTGGATCAGGCGGAAGGATATCTGGATTCCGACGGCCTGATGATTATCTCCGAGGTTGTTGCCGGTGAGGGCAGTCTGAGCACTGAGGCCGAGTCGGCGCGGGCGACCCGAACCGCCCTTCATAATCTGAAAGCGGAAATTGATGTTCTCCAGGGCATCCCCCACGGCTATACGTTTGCCGGCGAACAACTGCTTCAGCTTCTCTCAGATCTTCTGGACAAGAGAAATTTCCATATAATTCACGGGGCCATTTTTGAGGATCAGGGGGATATTGTCCGCCCGGGGAGGGAAGACTCGGCCCTTGAACAGAGCTTTGAATTTTTCCGCAACTATGCAGAGAGTCTGACCGCCCCTTTGGACGGTTCTCCGGCGCATAAAATGGACGGTACGCAACGCTCCCGCATGCGGGATCAGTTTCTCTACCGCTTGGAGCCTCTCCGGCTGGCGGCAATGAATAACGGGCTGCTTGCCCAGCGTCGGCTTCTTATAGCCGCCCGGAAAACAGGGCTGAAATAAATGAACAGTTTCTGGCATAACCTGGAGAAGCCGGTAAGCGTACTGGCTCCCATGGAGGAAGTGACGGATTCGGTGTTCCGGGATGTGGTTCACCGGGCCGGCCGGCCCATGGTGTTTGTGAGTGAATTTGTGTCCACCGGCACCATGCTCAGGGGTGAAAAAGAGGCTGTGCGCCGTCTGGTTTTTCATGAAAATCACCGCCCTATGGTGGCTCAGATCTGGGGGAACAAACCCGATGAGTATTATCTGGCGGCACGGGAACTTCACAGGAGAGGGTTTGACGGCATAGATATCAATATGGGCTGTCCTCAGAAGAAGATTACCGTAAAGGGCTCCTGTTCCGCCCTGATCAACAATCCCGGTTTGGCCGCCGAGCTGATAGATGCAGCCCGACAGGGAGCAGCCTCGGCATACCGGGAGTGGGGGGATGAGCATGAGGGACCCCAGGGCAGGCTTCAGAAAGATGCCCCCTTGCCGGTGAGCGTCAAAACCCGCATAGGCTTCTCCCGGCCGGCCACTGAAGAATGGTGCGGCTTCCTGCTTGAACAGAAGCTGCCCTTGCTTACGGTGCACGGCAGGACCACCGCCCAGCAGTCGGAGGGAGAAGCAGACTGGAATGAAATTGCCAAAGCGGCAGCCCTTCGCCGCAGTATCAGCCCCGAAACTCTGCTGTTTGGTAACGGCGATGTGATCCACCCCTCTCAGCTGCAGGAATATCCCCGTCGCTACGGTGTGGATGGTATTATGGTGGGGCGGGGAATCTTCTCTAATCCCTTCCTTTTTGCCGGTGAAGAGTTTCATGATCTTCCCGCCGCCGATCAGATCCGCTGGGCAATGGAACATCTCTCCGCATACCGCTCCGTCTATGAAGGCAATCGGAACTTCGAAATCATGAAAAAATTTTTTAAAATATATCTTACGGGTTTTCGTTCCGCGGATGAACTCAGAGATCAAATTATGCAGACCCACGATTACGATGCTGCCATGGATGTGCTGAAAATGGCTGCCGTTTCCTGATTATTCATTCGGTGGGGACTTTGGCTTTTCCTCCCCCTGCCAACCTGCCGGCCCTTTGCTCCTCCGCAGCCCCCTGCCGACCTTCGGCTGCTCCGCAGCCCCCTGCCACCCTGCCGACCTTCGGCTGCTCCGCAGCCCCCATCACCTGTTCTTTTGTTCAATATATTAAATATTTTCTGGCGGAATGACACATTCGGGAGTACAATAATCCCATGAGGGGGAGTACCTCAAACCACGAATCCCCCTTGCGGGAGACGCTATGGAACTTACCACCAAAATCATTCCGGATGCTTTTAAAAAGAACATCCCTCAGGGAATGCGGCTGCTTTGGAAGCAGGATATTGAGGTTCTCCTTGTAGAATCCGTATACTGCCCCAACGGTCATAATCTGTTGGTGGACAGCGTTCGTATTCACGACGAACCGTCCATCAAGTTGAAAATTCAGGTCGGAGGCCAGGAAGGGCTGGTGTTTCTTGACTCCATCTGGGGAAGCCACGCCAATTTGTTCACATTTCTGGGTACCGGGCTCTCTCCGGATGCCAAAACCGAAGCATACTGTCCCTACTGCGACGCCCATCTCAATGTCAAACGCAGCTGCAGCAATCCCAAATGTGACTCACCCGATCAGATTGTTCTTTATCTTCCTGGCAGAAAAAACGAGATCCAGATCTGCCCCAGGGTGAGCTGTCCCCACCATGAATTAATTATCGAAGAAATTGAAGAACCTGTCCTGCAGGAGCTGAGCGACATCAATTATTTTGGTGCCGGTCAGGAGGATGTTTTCGGGGGAATTTGACCCGCCCGGAACGCTGTGCCGGGATCATTTCACGCGCCATACCAGGAGGTACCATGAATTATGTATATATAGAGCCCGACGAGTGCAAGGGCTGCCGTCTCTGCGTCCATTTTTGTCCAAATAACTGTCTCACCATAGGTTCGCAGATCAATCAGCTTGGGTATCAGGCAACCATTTTCCGCAGCGATAAATGTACTGCCTGTGGAATCTGCTACTATGTGTGTCCCGAACCGGGGGCAATTACCGTACATTCCGGTGAAGATGTGATCCCCGAAGAACTGAAAAAGGGGGCCAGCTTTGCGTAAACAACTAATGAAAGGAAATGAAGCGGTCATATACGGCGCCATTCTGGGGGGCTGCACCCACTTTTTTGGCTATCCTATAACTCCGGCCAGTGAAATTGCCCATGCGGCGGCGGAACTTTTTCCCAAGAGCGGACGGCATTTTCTTCAGGCAGAAAGCGAAGTGAGCGTAATTAACATGCTTTTCGGTGCTGCCAGCGCAGGATCCCGGGTAATGACCGCAAGTTCCGGCCCAGGGGTTGCTCTCATGGCCGAGGGACTGAGTTATCTTGCCGGGGCGGAGCTACCCTCGGTTCTTGTGGACGTGCAGCGGGCGGGCCCAGGACTGGGGAATATCTGGCCCGAGCAGAGCGACTATAACATGGTGGTGAAAGGCGGCGGGCACGGAAATTACCGCAATATTGTTTTAGCCCCGAACTCGGCACAGGAAATGTGCGATTTCACCTACAAGGCTTTTGAACTGGCTGACCGCTACCGCATGACGGTATTTGTTCTCTCAGATGCCTATATCGGCCAGATGATGGAGCCGGTGGCATTTCCTCAGGAAGTGAAGCATTCGGAGCACCACGACTGGGCGCTCTATGCAGACGCAGAAAGCCGTGAAAATCTGATTACGTCCATTCACATGAATAGAGATTTGCTCTCAGATCATAATAAAAAGCTGATGCAGAAATACGCCGGCCTTGAAGATGAGATTGTGGATTACGAAGAATACCGTCTGGAAGATGCCCAGTTTGCATTTATTGCATATGGAATCTCCAGCAGAATTGCCCATACCGCCGTAGATGAACTGCGAAGCAAGGGTATTGCTGCAGGTTTGCTTAGGCCCAAGACCCTCTTCCCCCTGCCTGAAACACGAATCCGAAAGCTTGCATCGGAAGTTGAACAGATTTCCGTTATGGAGCTCAGCGACGGACAGCTGTGTCAGGACGTTCAGCGGATTATTGCGGAAAACGTGCCGGTTCACCCATATCTGTGGATGGGCGGCGTGGTACCGCCGGTGGAGGAAGTTGTAGCCAGGGCTGAGGCCGATGCGGCCGCCCGCCCGGTGAAGGTCTGAAGGAGATATACATGGTTAAATATCAAAAACCTGAAGCATTTTACGATACATTTGAACGAAAGGGTGCGGGACAGAAGGTGACCCATTATTGCCCCGGTTGCGGACACGGCACGGTGCATAAACTGCTGGCGGAGCTGATCCAGGAGATGGGGATTAAAGATAAAACGGTGATGCTTTCTCCGGTGGGATGTTCGGTGTTCGCCTATTACTATTTTGACACCGGAAATATTCAGTGCTCCCACGGTCGTGCTCCAGCGGTGGGGACGGGCGTAAAACGGGTGCGGGATGATTCGGTGGTGATATCCTACCAGGGTGACGGAGATCTTGCGGGTATCGGTACCACCGAAATTATTCATGCGGCAAACCGGGGGGAAAACATGACCGTGGTGTTCATTAACAACGCCATTTACGGTATGACCGGCGGACAGATGGCACCCACTACACTCCAGGGGCAGAAGACTGCCACGACTCCCGGGGGGAGAGACCTCCTTAATGACGGTGCTCCCATCGGAATGGCGGAAGTAATGGACGCCATCAAGACTCCGGTGTTTATCGAGCGGGTTTCGGTTGCGGATTACAAACATATCAGGAAAACCCGGAAAGCTCTCCAAAAGGGTCTTCAAAATCAGATAGATAAGAAAGGTTTTTCGTTCATAGAGATACTTTCCCCCTGTCCCATCAACTGGAAGATGGGCTCTGTTGAGGCCAGGGAATGGATTTCCGGAAGCATGGAAAAGATGTATCCGCTCAAGAATTTCCGGGACGATGACAGACCCTCTGCCCGGCGGGATGAGGCGGATGTTCTGGATGATGACAAGCTGAAGGCTCTCTTTGCGGGCAGCAAGGATCTTCCGGATATGAAACCACGCCCCTTGGAAGAGGATCAGCTGGTAAAAATATGCGGTTTCGGAGGTCAGGGAGTACTCTCGGCGGGAATACTTCTGGCGAACTGTGCCATCACCGAAGGGCTGAATGCCACCTGGCTGCCCTCCTACGGACCGGAAATGAGGGGCGGGACGGCAAATGCCAGTGTAATCTTATCCCAAAAAGAGATCGGCAGTCCGGTTGTGGATTATCCCAACAGTCTCATCGCCATGAACCGGCCCAGCCTGCTCCAGTTTGTAGATAAGGTTCAGCCCGGAGGGTTGATCATCGTGAATTCTTCGGTGGTTCAGGACAAGGTTGAGCGGGATGATCTGCGGGTAATCTATGTCCCCGCAACAGACATGGCAAAAGATGCGGGGCTGATTAATGCGGCGAATATGATAGTTCTCACCATCTATCTCCTGGAAAAGCAGGTTGTGGATATAGAAACCCTGAAAGCCGTGGTTCCTCTCAGCCTGAAAAAGCAGGAGTTCCTGGAGATCAACCTCAAGCTTATAGCGAAAGCCGCTGATTTTTACCGGGAATATAAAGACTGATTCCAGCCGTTCGGAATGTGGGATGTCCGGGGAACGGGCATTCCCGGTCTGTTTCTGATGCAGGATGAATTGTATTCCCTGGGTCGGACCCGGACGGCGGGAAAAGGAGAAAGCTGCATGAGTTCTGCATCGTCTGCCGAACCGGATACCAGACAGATCATACTGGTAATCAACCCCGGTTCCACCAGCACCAAGCTTGCCCTCTATGAAATGGAAGGCGTTGATCTGCGGGAACTACAGGAACAAAGTATCAGCCACCAGCCCCAAGAGATTCAGAGTTATGCAGCTGTGGCCGATCAGGCCGATTTTCGTACCAAGGCTGCGCAGGAGTTCCTTTCCGCTTCGTGGAAAAACCAGGGGTTGCAGGACGACGGCGTACTGAAAGCGGTCATCGGCCGGGGAGGGTTGTTGGCCCCCCTTGCCGGCGGCGTGTACCGGGTGAGTTCCGCCATGCTTCGTGATCTCTCTACGGGTGCATACGGCGAGCACGCAAGCAATCTTGGGGGAGTAATTGCCTGGAAAATCGCAGGTTCAGCTCCCGGCCGCTACGGCCCCGGGAACGGAGAAACGGTGCAGGCCTACATTGCCGATCCGGTGGTGGTGGATGAACTGATGACGGAAGCCAGGCCCAGCGGATTGCCGGGGATGGACCGGCGCAGCATATTTCATGCCCTGAATCAGAAAGCGTGCGCCCGGAAGATAGCTGCAAGGCTTATGCGACGCTACGAGGACTGCAATTTCATTGTGGCCCATATGGGCGGAGGAATATCTGTCGGGGCTCACCGGCAGGGCCGGGTGGTAGATGTGAACAACGCCCTGGATGGGGACGGTCCCTTCTCTCCGGAACGCTGCGGGGGGCTGCCTGCCGGGCAGCTCATGGAGGAAGTGATCCGCAGCTATAGCGATGCGGGCAGGATTCCACAGCTTCACGATCCGCTGCATCGGGAAATAAAGAAGCGCTTTGTGGGCCGGGGCGGCCTTGTGGCCTACCTGGGGCACAGCGATCTTCGGAAAATCCTGGAAGAAAGCTCCTCAACTGATAATTCCGAGAGCTCGGATTATTCCAGCGAACTGATTATTAATTCAATGATTCACCAAATTGCCAAGGAGGTGGCCCAGCACGGTGCCACCCTCCAGGGCGACATTGACGGAATCATCCTTACCGGAGGGCTTGCCTACAGCAGCCGCATAATCCGGGGATTGGAGGCCAAGCTTTCCTGGCTTTCCTCCATATACGTAATTCCCGGAGAGGGTGAAATGGAGGCTCTGGCGGAGAATGCCCGGGCGGCCCTAAGGGGCGAACGTGAAATCCAGGAATATCACCCTCCCCATGAAACCGCTGAGGAAGGACGGAGCATACATGCGACTTGAAGACTTCTTTTCCACTCCGGAGAAACGACGGGTGGCAGTCCCGTTCCCCTATGAACCGGCCCTCCTTGAGACCGTGGCAGCCGCAGCCCGGGAAGCCTGGGCGGAATTCCTGTTTATCGGTGAAACGGCGAAAATAGAAGAGCTTGCGGGGTCGGCGGGGTTGAATCCCGCCCATTACCGTGTTGTTGAATCCACCCGGGAAGATGAAGCCTGCTCCCTGGCCGCCGAAGCGCTCCGTGACGGCTTGGCGGATCTTGCCATGAAGGGTGCAGTACATACGGCGAATTTCAGCAGGGCGATTTTCTACAAGGAATACGGACTTGTGGAACCCGGCAGGCTTGCCAGTCACATTGGTGCCTGCGAGCTCCCCGGGTATCAAAAAATTATATTTCTTACAGATTGCGCCATCAATATCCAGCCAGATTATGATCAGAAACTGATAATCCTGAAAAATGCACTGGAAACCCTTCGGAGGCTGGATATTCCGTCTCCCAAGGTGGCTTTGGTTGCTCCGGTTGAGACGGTGAACAGAAAAATACCCGCCACCGTGGATGCAGACAGAATTGTTCAGGATTATGCAGACGGTCTTCTCAGTGAAGAACTGGGACCTGCGGTTCTTGAAGGACCATTCGGCCTGGATGTTGCCCTTTCTGCGGAAGCCGCAAAAACCAAGGGCATAGAAAGTTCCGTTGCCGGAGATGCAGATCTATTGCTCTTCCCGGATCTGAACACCGGAAATGCGGTGTATAAGGCCTTCACCTATGCGGCAGGGGCTACCATAGCCGGGAACCTTATCGGACCCAGGTTTCCGGTGGTTCTCACATCCAGAGCCGATGACAACCGCACCAAGCTGCTTTCTCTGAAAATGGGGGTAAGCCTGATTCCCGAATCCTGATGGGGGATGAAATTCTGTGACAGGCGGCGGAAATCTCTGACAAGCGGCGGAATTCCCCCGCGCATCCTCCTTCCGTGTCTGCCGGTTTCGCCCTTGCCTCTTTTTTCATATTACCCTTATACTGCACGAACGGCGTTCAATAATTCCCGCCGAAGCGATGAGGAGACATGGAATGGCCATAGAGGTGCGACCCCTAGAGGGGAAGAAAGACGTTAGGAAGTTTCTGAACTTCCCATATAAGGTATACCGGGCAAAGACCGGTGAGCCCGGCGGACAATACGATGCCTGGGTACCCCCTCTCGATATGGACATGAAGCACATGTTCGACAGGAAACACAATGGACTTTTCGACCATGCCGAGCTCCAGGAATATCTTGCATATCGTGACGGTAACGTAGCCGGAAGAATCGTCGCCATTGTGGATCATGCCTTTTGCGAATATCAAAATACCAAGACCGGCTTTGTAGGTTTTTTTGAAGCGTATGATGATGTGGATGTTGCCAAGGAGCTTTTCAGTACCGCCGAGGCCTGGATTCGGGAAAAAGGTATGACCAGAGTTATCGGTCCCATCAATGGTTCCACCAACTATCAGCTGGGAAACCAGATTGACAGTTTCGACGCTCTTCCGGTTATTGAGATGCCTTACTCTCCCCCGTATTATGCCAAATTGTACGAAGCGGCAGGCTATAATAAGGATCAGGACTTATATTCATATAAAATGAAGACCACTCTTCAGCTTAGCGATAAAATCACCAGGGTGGCGGAACTTGCACGGAAGCGGAGCAAGGTTGAAATCAGAACCGTTGAAATGAAGAACTGGGACCGGGATGTGAATTATGTCCGGGAAATCTGGGATGATGCCTGGCGGGACAACTGGGGATATGTGCCCTGGAACAAGTCGGAGTTTGATCAATTGGCCGAAGGTTTGAAAATGGCCATTGATCCCAAGATCACCCTTTTTGCGTACGTAGATGGCAAACCGGTGGGGTTCGCATTTCCCATTCCCGATTTAAATCCGGTGTTTCACGGAATGAACGGAAAACTTCTTCCCTTTGGAATTTTTAAACTTCTGGCCGGAAAAAAGAAGGCGGACCGGATCCGCATTGCAGCATTCGGTGTCCGGAAAGAATACCAAAACAAAGGTATCGATGCTCTGTTTGTGTATGAGCTCTACACCAGAGGGGTGAAACAGGGGGTCCGGAGGGCTGAGTTTAGCTGGATTCTGGAATCCAATCTCCATCTCCGGAACCTTCTGGAAAATTGGGGTGCGGAACATTACCGGACCCACAGGGTATACGGTAAGGAATTGTAATTGTAAAAAGCCCGGACGATATATATAGAGAAGTTTTTTGATATTGTCCGAGGATTCCTCTAAGCCCGGTGCTGAACGGGAATCCAGAAAAAGTTTCAGGTAAGGACGGTTTCTCATGAGTACGGTATTTCTGTTCCCCGGCCAGGGAGCCCAATATCCGGGTATGGCGCGGGATCTATATGAAGGAAGCGGTGAGGTCAAAAGCCTCTTTTCCACCGCATCCAAGGTTCTGAATAAGGACATGGCCGGGCTTTTGTTTGACGGCAGCGAAGAGGATTTGAAGTCAACTGACAATACCCAGGCGGCGGTAACCCTGGCGAATATTTCGGCTTCCGCGGTATTGAAGGAAAAAGGTATTCGGCCTGCAGCGGTAATGGGTTTTTCCGTGGGTGAATACGCGGCCCTTCATGAAGCGGGTGTGCTTGATACCGAAACTCTCTTCCGGGTTGTTCAGATCCGGGGTGAGGTAATGGAAAGCGGTGCCCGGAAGGCCGACACATCAGGCGGACCCAGCGCAATGAGTGCGGTTCTGGGGCTTCCCTTCGAGGAAGCTCGGGATGTGGTAGCTCCAATGGCTGAACAAGGGGTGTTTATTGCAAATCACAGCTCTCCCACCCAGATTGTGATTGCAGGGACTTCCGAGGGATTGGACGCCGCAGAGGCTGCACTGAATGATGCGGGCGCCATGAAGGTTGTTCGTTTGAAGGTCAGCGGTCCGTTTCATTCCCCTCTGCTGGAAGATGCCAGAAAAGAGTTCGAAGAACGGATAGAGGAATTCACCTTTCACAATCCCGTTTTACCGCTGATCTCCAATGTGAGTGCAACTCCCATTGAAAACGGCGAGCAGGCCCGAAAACGTGCAGGGGAACAGATTGTTTCCATGGTCCGCTGGGTAGATTCCGAACAGTACCTTCTGGATAAGGGATTTATTTCCGGCGGAGAGCAGGATCTGGTGGTTGAAGCAGGTCCGGGTAAGGTGCTTTGCGGATTGTGGAAATCGTTTTACAAGGGGCTGAGGGGAAAACCCGCCGGAACCCTTGAATCTATAAATAAAATTCTCCAGGGCTGATCTCAGGGGGAGGAACCCCCGGGCCCGTCCGTAATGCAAGGAGCATATATGAATAAACAACGCATTGTGATCACCGGGATGGCAACTATTAATCCTTTGGGTGATACCGTTGAAGAGTATTATCAGAACCTTCTGGCCGGTAAGTCCGGTGTGAAGAAATGGGAGTCCCTTGATCTGGCTAAATGTGAAAACAGAGTAGGCGGAGATATGGGTGATTACGACACCAAGGCTGCTCTTGAGAAGCTGAAAGAGGGAATCGGTGAGGCGAAGTTCAAGAAACTGCGCAAGCTGTTCCGCCCTGCAACCTTTTCTTCAAAAACAGCGGTGCTCACTTCCCAGAATGCCTGGCTGGATGCGGGGCTTGAAGGGGTTGAAATCGATCCCTACATGACCATGGTCGTGGTTGCAGGACATAACCTGAATTCCAAGTATATTAACCGCTTGAGCAAACAGTATGAAGTAGAGCCGGAATACATGGATCCCCTCAGTTCTGTGGAAGCCATAGACAATAACGTTCCCGCTCTCATTTCTGAAGTACTCAAGGTTCACGGTCCCAGCTACACGGTTGGGGGAGCCTGTGCCAGCGGAAATCTTGCCCTCCGGGATGCGGTGCGGGATATCAGGTCCGGAGAAGTCGAACGGGCTGTGGTAACCGGAGCTCTCTTCGATGTTGCCGAACCGGATATTCAGGCGTCGGTGATCATTAACTCGGTGGTAATGGATAAGGAGCTGAACGCCAATCCGGAAACCGCGTCCCGACCCTTCGACACCCGTCGCAACGGCTTTGTGTACAGCCACGGTTCGGCCGCACTGGTTGTGGAGAGTCTGGAATCCGCCCTTGCCCGGGGTGCCCACATTCACGCCGAGGTGCTTTCGGTGCGGGCAAACGCCAACGCGAACCATCTTCCCATGCCCGGTGCACAGCATCAGGCCTGGGTTATGCGTAAGGTTTTGGAAGATGCGGGAGTGAATCCCCAGCAGGTTGAGTACGCAAACTGTCATGCCACAGGTACTCCCTCCGGCGATAAACAGGAGATTTATGCTCTCCGGGAAGTGTTCGGCGATCACCTGAAAGAAATGAAGATCAATGCTCCCAAGTCCATGTTGGGTCATACCTGCTGGGCCAGTCCTCTTGTCGAGACCATCGGAGGAATCATGCAGATGAACAATTCCCGGCTTCATCCAACCATCAACGTGGATGAACAGGATCCGGAAATTGAAGCGGATGTATGTGCCAACGGTCCCGTGGACTGGGAGGTGAATTATATGCTGAAAAACTCCTTCGGTTTCGGGGGACTCAACTGTTGCAGTCTCATTAAGAAATGGGAGGGAGTATGAGCAATGCCTTTGTAACCGGGGGTTCACGGGGAATTGGCAGAAGCGTGGTGCTCCGCTATGTCAGCGAAGGCTGGGGGGTAGGCTTTACCTACTCCTCCAACAAGGCCGCAGCGGACGAAACCCTTGCCATGGCCCGGGAAATCCGGCCGGACGCAGTGGTGAAAGCATATCAGCTGAATTTGTCCGATGAAGACTCCATTGATCGGGTCTGCGAACAGTCAATAGACGATTTTGAAAATATTACGGCGGTGGTGAATAATGCCGCCGTGCTCAAAGATAACGCGGCTGCCCTGATGAGCAACGAGGAGTGGAAGGATGTGGTGGCGGTGAATCTCACCGCACCCTTTCTGGTATCCAGGAATTTTCTGCTTCATTTCCTCAGCAACAGGAAGGGAAGGCTGATCCATGTTTCAAGTCTGGCCGCCTATGGCTCCAGCGGTCAGGTGAATTATGCGGCGGCAAAATCCGGACTTCACGGCATGAGTCTGACCATTGCCAAGGAGTACGGTAAGAAAGGAATTACATCCAACATTGTGACCGTGGGCTATGTGCCCACAGCCATGACCGAAGAAAATATGAATACGCAGCTTCAGGAATACTGGTTAAAGCACTGTCCCGCCCGTCGGGTGGGAACTCCCGAAGAAATTGCTTCGGCAGTGTATTATCTCAGTTCAGATGAAGCATCATTTATCAGCGGGGAGGATCTCCGCATATCCGCAGGGCTGACCTACGCCCCCTAGTCGGAAAATTACCCAATCCGGGAGGAAGAATATGAGAAAAGTCGGTATTGAAAAACTCAACGTATATGGAACATCCATGTATCTGGACCAGGCAGATCTGGCGGAAGCGCGGGGGAAGGACCCCGAGCAGATCAAAAAAGATTATCTGATCGAAACCAGAAGTCTGAACCCCACATGGGAAGACACGGTAACCATGGCAGCCAATGCGGCCATGACCATGCTCAGCGAGGAAGATAAAAAAGATATTGGAATGTTGATTGTGGGAACCGAGGGGTCGGTGGATTTCGGGAAGCCGATCTCTACCAACGTGCATTCGGCTCTGGGACTAGGTCCCAATGTGCGGAACTACGAGACGAAATTTGCATGCTACAGCGGAGTAGCGGCCCTGGATACCGCGGTGAACTGGGTTGCATCGGGCCTGAATAAGGGGAAGAAAGCACTGGTGATTGCATCGGATTTCTCCCGTCAGCATCTTGGTAAATTGGAAGAGTTTGTCCTGGGCGGATGTGCCGCCGCAGCCCTTGTTTCCGATGATCCTAAGATTATTGAATACGATCTGGAGAAAAAAGGTACCTGGACAACTGATATTTACGATACATTCCGGCCGTCTGCATTGGCGGAAGTTGGAAATAACGAAGTAAGTCTCTTCTCTTATATGGATGCGGTTCAGGGATCCTACGAGCATTACAAAGAGCAGGCCGGTGGTGAAGTGGATTTTGATAATGATTTCTCCTACTTTGTGTACCACACCCCGTTTCCCGGAATTGCATTCCAGGCACACCGTACCCTCACACGGGAGAACGCCCCGAAAAAGAAACCCGAATTGCGGGCGGACTTTGAAAACCGGGTAATCCCCGCTCTGGCATACAGCCGCAGAGTGGGTTCAACCTATGGAACATCCAACCTTACCGGCCTTGCTGCCCTGGTGAACCACGCAGAGGATGCGGAAGGTAAGCATATCGCACTCTTTGCCTACGGTTCCGGTGCCATCGGCGAGTTCTACTCCGGGACCATTCTCCTCGGTGCAAAGGCTGAGATGGCGAAAATGAAAATAGATGAGCGTCTTGACCAGCGTCGCCGCTGCAGTGTTGAAGAGTACGAAGCGATTGAAAAGCTTCGGGAAACCTATGTTGAAAACTCCGATTTTGTTCCCGATTATACTATCCTCGACGGCTGGTACGAAAAGCACTACAAAGGAAGCGGCCTGCTGGTACTGAAAGAAGTGAAAGATTGGTACAGAACCTACGAAAATGCCTAGGCGGTTTCCATGAGCACGAATGGCGGTGATGCGGCTGAAGCCCGGGATGAAGCCCGGTCTGCCGCAGTAACATATACGAATGATTCGGGCCTGGGGATCATCCATATCTCCGACGGGCGGGGAAACCGGCTGAATCCCGCCAGCCTGAAAGAGCTGGCAAATGCCTTCCAGGAAGGCCTGGCGGACGAAGATGCAAAACTGCTGATGATTCGGTCCGGGGAGACGAGCTTCTGTCTGGGGATGGATCTGGAAGGTCTTGAATCCAGTCTGGAAAACGAAGAGAACCATCACGGCGCCGGGGGGAACTCCGGCGGCGATCATCGAAGCGGGGGAGTGAAGCGCTATTCAAGCCTGTTGTACAGCATCGCCGGCTGTACCAAACCGGTAATCGCCCTTGTAGAAGGTGACGTGAAAGCCGGGGGAGTGGGTCTGGCTGCTGCCTGCGATATTGTAATCGCCGATGAGAACGCCAGTTTTGAGCTCTCGGAAGTGCTCTTTGGCCTGGTGCCCTACAATGTTCTCCCCTATGTGTTTTCCCTGAGAATGAGTCCTCAACGGTTTCGCTACATGGTACTCACTGCAGCCCGGGTGAATGCCCATGAAGCCCGGAACCTCGGTCTGGTGGACAGGGTTTTCCCTGAAGAAACACTAGAAAAGGGCCTGAAAACAATGCTGAAAACCATGATGCGTGCCGAACCTCGGGCGTTGGCGGCAGCGAAGACCTTCTTCACCCATGCTCTGGATCAGGATTTTGACGCGTTGCGGGGAAATGCCGAACAGGCTTTGCTGAAACACATGGAGCAGCCTCAGGTGAAAGAGGGGCTTCAAGCCTTCCATGCCGGGGATATGCCTGAGTGGTTCGCCCGATTCAAACCCGAAGGGAAGCTTTCCGGGAAAGACGTCGAAAAAAAAGACGGATAAAACGCCGGGAAAAAGACGGATACAACGCCGGGAAAAAAGACGGATACAACGCCGGGAAAGTGCCATAAATACGTCCCGGAAGAGACTGAGCCTCCCGGCTCGATCAAAATGAGGAATGTATGTCAGAAAAAAAACAATACCCAAAACAGGCGGAACCTTCCCTTCACGGGCAGGATGCCGATCCTGCTCTACTGTTTGAAAAGTTTGGACGGGTCTCCTTTTCACTGGATGAAAAGGAGATCGCCACCATTTTCATGCATGACATGGACGGTCAGAATGTGTTCTCTCATGCGTTTGTGGAGGATTTTCTCACAGTGCTGGATGGGGTGGAAGAGATAAATCCCCGGGTGGTGATCCTCCGGGGTCTGAAAAGCACATTTTCCGGGGGTGCGGACAAGGAATCCCTTATGGAGCTGGCCAGTGGAAAAATTGTGGTCCGGGACCTGGTTATTTCCGAGAGATTGATTAACTGCCGTTTCCCGGTAATCTCCGCCATGGAGGGACACGCTATGGGGGGCGGTTTTGTTATAGCTCTCTGCTCTGATATTATTATTGCGTCCATGGAAGCACGCTACGGAACGGTATTTATGAATATGGGATTCACTCCCGGAATGGGAACCACGACTCTTCTGCAGGGTGCCGTGGGAAGCTATATTGCCAACGAAATGATGTTCACCGGCCGACGCTATAAGGGCCGTGAACTGGCAGAGAAATCCACCAATATCAACTACATTCTTCCGAAAAAAGAAGTGCCGGCAAAAGCCAGGGACCTGGCTTTGCAAATTGCAGAAAAAAATCCTAAGTCGGTTCAGCTTCTGAAGTACAGTCTTGCGGCGCCGAAGAAGAAGCTTCTCACCGATGCCCGACTTCAGGAAGATATGATGCATGCCTTGAGCTTCGGATATCCGGAAACCAAAAAAATAATTGATGATCTCTATGCCGGATGATCAGGGATTATCAGCTTCGCTAAACATGGAAAAGGAAGGAAATACCTATGATCAGCATTGATATGTCAGGAAAAACCGTTTTGATCACCGGCGGTACCAAGGGAATCGGATTGGCTTCGGCATTGAATTTTGCCCAGGCGGGTGCACAAACCGTCCTCACCTATAAGTGGGGCAGTGCAGACATGGATGAGCTGAAAAAGCAGTTTTCCGATCTTGGCGCACCCGAACCTCTCCTGGTTCAGGCGGATGTATCGGTAGACGAAGATACCGATGCACTGCTTGAAGAAGTTGCTAAGATGTCAAAATCGGTTGATATATTTATTAGCAACGTGGGCTATGCGGCTACAATGCGAAATCTTGACGCCTATAAGAAGAGATCGCTGTATAAGACTCTGGACTATTCAACCTGGCCTATGGTTGAATACACCCGGAAGATTCAGAAAAAGTTCGGTTCCTATCCTGAAAAGGTCATAGGAATCAGCAGCGACGGTCCGGATCATTTTTACCCGGGTTACGACTATGTTGCCGCAAGCAAGGCATTGCTTGAGTTTTTCGGCAAATATATGGCCGCCCACCTCTACAAAGAGGGCAGCCGGGTGAATGTAATCCGTTTCGGACAGGTGAAGACAGAAAGTTTTACCGCAATATTCGGAGAGGAATTCTTCGACTATCTGCGTGATCAGGGTTTGGCCTCAGAAGAACAGATCCTGACTCCCGAAGAGTGCGGGAAAGCAGTATTCGCTCTTTGCAGCGGATTAATGGATGGAATGAACGGACAGGTGGTAAATGTTGACTACGGCCTGCCTTTCACAGATAATACGATGATGCGTTTCCTTTCATGGAAAGAGAAACAGGATCAATCATCTTAAGAGGAGAGACATCATGACTAAACCTGAAGTCATCGAAGTCATCAAAAAGAATATCGTTGATAATCTTGATGATATTGAACTGGATGAGATTGATGCATCCAAATCCATGAAGGATTATGGTGCCAACAGCCTGGATATTATTGAAGTTGTAAGCTGTTCCATGCGGGATCTTGATATCAAGATTCCCCGTTCCGAACTGGCTGACATCGGCGATATTGACGGTCTGGCTGACAAATTTTTGGAGCATGTCGAATAATAATCAGGCATCCGATTTTCCCGGGGGGAATGAGTGCATTCCTCCCCGGGTTTCTCATCTTCGACTCATCCACGAAAACGGAATCCGTTCAATCCGGCTCATATAAATAACAGGAACTACTATGGCAAAAGCTACAGATTTCAGCCTCGCTGATTTTCATTATACCAATAATCCTGATGTACTTTCCCCCCCCGAAGACTTTGAAGAATGGATTAACGATCCGGAAGTACAGCAGGCATTCAGTTTCACCGGCCAGAGCCTTCTTATGGCGCCCAAGGCCAACACAGAAATTCTGAGTAACCTTGACGGGAAACGCCGGAAGATTATCAATATGACCAGCTACAACTATCTCGGGCTCTCCACACATCCTGAGGTGCTGGCAGTAGCCAAGGAAGCGGCGGACAAATACGGTCTCAGCTCATCCGGCGCTCCGTTGGTTTCCGGAACGCTGGATCTGCATCTGGAATTCGCAGAAAAACTTGCGAAACTGAAACATAAAGATGCTGCTCTCATTTTCAGTTCAGGGTACGGCGGCAACGTGGGCGCCCTGCAGGGAATGATGCGGAAAGGCGATGTGCTGATCTTCGATGAAAAGATCCACAAGTCCCTCATCGACGGGGGAACCCTCTCCCATGCGAAGATGGAGTTCTTTGATCACAATGACATGAACAGCCTTGAGCAAAAGCTCGAGAAACATAAAGATAAGCGTAAACTGATCGTTGCAGAAGGCGTGTACTCCATGGACGGCGATATTGCCAAGCTGCCGGAAATGGTTCCCCTCTCCGAGGCCTATAATGCCCCCATCTATCTGGATGAAGCCCATTCAACCCTAATGTTTGGAGAAAACGGCGGAGGAGTCGGGGAGCACTTCGGTCTGGAAGACAAGGTCGGTATGTCATACGGCACTCTGAGCAAAAGCTTCGGAGGGGTTGGAGGGTTCATTGCATCCAATGAACGGATTATCCGCTATCTGAAAGGCTACGCTTCCAGCTGGAACTTCTCCTGTGCTCCCAGTCCTCCGGTTGTTGCGGGATTGATTAAAGCTCTGGAAGTGGCGACCCGGGATTCAACTCTCAGGGATCAGCTCTGGGCAAACACCCGCTATCTGAAGGAAAATATTCAGGCTCTGGGGCTTGATATCGGCGACTGTGAAAGCCAAGTTATTCCGGTAATCATCGGTCAGAGCGGGGAAAAGTTATTTCATTTCGCGGGGGAAATGCAGAAACGGGGTCTTTTCCTTCAGCCAATAGATTATCCTGCGGTTCCCGCACATTCACGACGGTTCAGAATTTCCGTTTCTTCCCAGTTTACCAGGGAAGATATGGATACTGCACTGAATATCATGGAAGATGTAATAGTTAAAGGACTGAAGTAAGCGTGAGCGAACACGAAACTCTCCTGAAAAAGCATCGGAAAAAGCCCTTGTTCGATATTGCCTCTCTGCCGGTCAGCCTGAATTACGGCAGAGAGGAGATCAAGAAAATTATCCCTCACCGGGAGCCTATGCTCTTTGTGGACCGGATTGTTGGGTTGGACCGGGATCATGGCTGTATTCATGGCGAGCGATATATGGATCCGGAAGATCCGGTGTTTCAGGGACATTTTCCCGATGCCCCCATGTACCCCGGTAATTTCACCATTGAGATGATCGGGCAGCTGGGATTGTGCATGTATTACTTCGAAGAACAGGGGCGCAGCGATATTGCCCAGCAGGCAACCCCTGTGCCTGCCCGGGCGACCCGCATTGCCGGGGCTCATTACCTTAAACCTGTTGAGCCGGGAAAAACCGTAACCCTGCTTGCGAAAAAACTTGAATACGACGGCTTTTTCGCATCCATGATCGGACAGGCCATGGTGGACGGAGAAGTGGCTGTAACGGTAATCGGGGAAGTGGTAATTCTCTAGCAGCGTTTCCCTAAAAGGGGCAGTTCCTATTTGGGCTCTATAAGGGGCAATTCTCTATTAGGGCTCTATAAGGGGCCTTTCTCTTTTCGGGGACTTTCTCCAAAACCGATTCTTAGTTGATTGGCTGTGCTGCCGCCCCGGGTAGGTCCACATGAAATTTCAACATGTGCTCCTTGGCGTTTTCCTGGGAAAATCCCCAGCCCAGTGCGGTGCAGATGGTCAGAACCAGCTTCATATCCAAAGACAGCCTGCGGTCATTCATATCTACAGCTAATGTTTCCTCATTCGGAGTTCTGCCCACCAATTCTCCCAGTTTATCGGGCCAGGGTTCATCCTGGTATGAGGTGGTAATCCGCACCCAGCCGTCCCAGACAGGACAGGGTTTGCTGGAAATGGATATGTCGCTTCCCCCGCTGCGTGAGCTTACTGCCTGCTCCAGCAGGGCATATATTACCCGCCGCAAGCCGTAACTGTCACAAACCACCGATAGTGTGTCATCGGTTTCCTGTCTAATATTGATATTTTTTTCCCACAAGCGATCATGCAGTTGCTGCACCGAGGACCAGAGAATGGGGGTGAGAAGCAGGGTTTCCTCCTCAGGCAGGGCCCGGTGAAGCTGATACTTGCCCAGATCGCTGATGGTTCCAAGCAGATGAATGCTCCTTCGGGAGACATCCTGCATTACCTCCAGTGTTGCGGCATCTGGAAGTACTCCCCCGCGGATTTGTGCAGTAATTTCATCCAGCAGATTATTCAGACTGCCCATTGGGGCGTGTAGATCATGGTTAAGAAGACGGTTTAGATATCCCTGGGTTTCAACTATTTCCGATATGTCCCGACAGCAATCCTTATCAGATTCCATGGGGGTGTGAGGGGATTTTTCAGGCAGTAATAGGAAGCGCAGGTAGATGAAAACCCACATGGGCGCGGAGGCGCAGATGAATACGCCGGTCATCCCCAAACCCGCATACCCAAGTGACGGAGACGACGGGGAAGACGAAGATACTGCCGCCATGGCTCCGGTTTGAGTTATGGCTGCGGCCTGCATCACAGCTCCGGCCAGGGGAATCGGGGCAATAATGAACGCCCATTTTGCGAAGCGCTGCCTGTGACCGGTGTGGACACCTCCGGAGCTTGCAAGCAATGCTGCGAGGGACATGGTGTACAGGATGAAAAGGGCAGCGTTGAGTACCAGGGCACCGGTGCCGTATAGCCAGTGCAGAACTACAAGGCTGAGACCCGATGCCACAGTGGTCCAAAGCACGATGCGGTTGCGCCCAGGGGAGGAGAAAAGGGCGGATTTTACGCCCAGGGTGATAATTCCGAATGCTGATACGGCCAGAGCGCCCAGTGCGGAAAAATAGAGGCGGGATGGCCCCGCCTCTGCCAAGGTATAAATGCCAATTGAATTGCCCAATGCCTTCATTCCCCATGCATTGCCGGATGCAAGCACGGGGAAAGCATACAGAAATGCGGCGACCGAAGAAGCAAGGGCACCAATTCCTATGAAGATTCCCGATGAATCTCTCCGCTGAATTCCCAAAACCAGGATCAGCACTCCTGAAACCAGCCCGGATATTGCTGCAGCCAGAAACAGGGGGATGAGTGTATCTGGCTGAAACCCGGAAAATATCATCCGCAGATCCTTGGAGCCTTCCTAAAGGAATAGATTATGAATAGCGGCTGAATACCACGCATGCGTTCTGGCCACCGAACCCAAAGGCGTTGGACAGAAAATGAGATGCCGTTTTCTCCATTGGCTCTTTTATGACATTATAGTTGATTTCTTCGTCAAGTTCGAATTGATTGATGGTATGATGAATTATTCCCTTTTCAAAGGATAAAATCCCCGCTACGGCTTCCACCGCACTTGCTGCGCCAATGAGATGACCGGTCATACTCTTGGTGCTGTTCACCGGAATCGTGGAAGCAAGATCCGAACCAAGAGCACGGTTCACTGCCTGACATTCGGCTTTATCTCCGATTGGGGTGGAAGTGCCGTGACAGTTGATAAAATCCAGCTGGTCGTAATTCAATTCCGCCATATCCACGGCAAGTTCAATTGCCTTAGATGCTCCGATACCATCGGGGTGGGGGGCGACCAAATCGTAGGCATCGGAAGTGAAGCCGAAACCGCTGATCTCCGCATAAATATGAGCGCCCCGCTTCTTCGCGTGCTCGAGCTCTTCAAGACAGAGTACGCCTGCTCCTTCGCCCATTACAAAACCGTCCCGGTCCTTGTCAAAGGGGCGGGATGCGGTTTCAGGGTCATCGTTGCGGGAAGAAAGAGCTCCGATTTGGCCGAACCCTGCCATGGAAGGCTCGGTTGCCACCGCTTCTGTCCCCCCTGTTACCATGGCATCCACCATTCCGGTGGCAATCATATTATATGCGGTCCCCAAAGCATGATTGGAGCTGGCGCAGGCGGAGTTAACCGAAAAACTGGGGCCGGTAAACCCGAATTCCATGCTGATCATGGCGCTGGTGGAGTTTGGAATTACAGAAGATACATAAAACGGGCTCACCGAAGACAAACCGCTTTTTGCCATCCTGTTTATCTGTTGATACTGGGTTATGAGTCCGGCGTCGCCGGTACCTACCAAAACTCCCACCCTGTGGGGTTCCGGGTAATTTTCCATTCCAGCGTCCTTTATTGCCTGGAAACCGGCTATATGACCGAGTATGATGTGCCTGTCCAGTCGACGGGCCATCTTTCTCTGAGTGAAATAATCTCTCACGTCAGGAAGATCTATTTCCGCCGCGATTTGCACATGAAAATCTGCCAGATCCATATTTTGAGCCTTACGGGCGCCGCTCTTGCCTTTTACCAGATTCTCCCAAAACTCAGAAACGCTGAACCCGATGGGGTTTACTGTACCGAGGCCGGTAATAACCACTCTACGTTGTTTTGCTGCCACACATCCTCCCTGGGGATCTCTGTACGTATTTATCAATCCTGATGATCCCGGAACACTATTCAAAAATGCTTGTAACAGATTACTATACATACACAGATGTTTCAAAGACCAAATTTACGCCTTCATGTCTATTATTTTTCCGGGTATACGGATTATGCCGCAGGTTTTATTGGTTCCGTGGAACAGAATCCCGGTAGATTTTGTTTGCGCCAGGCTCTGAAAGATGCGTTTATCCGGCTGGATCTGCCTGCCTTGAAAGAATCAGAACGCTTCCTTTCCGCAGCAGGGGGGAAGCCGTATCTTGTGCGGGCCGAGGGAGACGAATTCACCACCTTCAATATGAGTGTTTCGGGGGATGATCTGGCAGTTGCCGTATCCGATGGGACTCAGATCGGCGTGGATGTTGAATCCCGAAGCATCCCGAGAAAGGTATCTAGCCTGGAAGCGGTAATGACCTACTATTTTCAGGAAGATGAGCGTCTCTTTGTTCACGGGGCATCCGACGAGAAGCTGTTCCTGCAACGCTTTTTGCTGGTCTGGACCAGGAAAGAAGCGGGGGTCAAATGTCTTGGGAAGAGCATCGGCAGTCACGGTATGCTGGTGAACGGTTTGGGGAAGGAATGGGTGGATGAAGAGTCGGGCAGACTGGTACGGATGGAGGATCTGGCGTTCCCCGACGCCCCCGGTCTGCAGGCTGCGCTGGCTGCAGAGGGCGGGGCGTTCTCTCCCCCGGATATTATCCGGGGGAATGGGCTGGGGATCTGAGGTCAGGCGATCTCTTTTGGAACCTCGGCATTCTTGGCTGCCTGTTGAAGCTTCTTGGAGTTCT
Organism: Salinispira sp.; assembly: GCF_059431795.1. Lineage (NCBI taxonomy): Bacteria > Pseudomonadati > Spirochaetota > Spirochaetia > Spirochaetales > Spirochaetaceae > Salinispira > Salinispira sp. The sequence goes on along the minus strand of NZ_JBXWXS010000038.1, from coordinate 23,825 downwards.
TGAGAATACGGAACATCCACCGGTTTACCCGTTGCATGAATTTGGGCAGGCCTTTTTCCCGGAGTACATCAATGAATAACACTACCCTGCGTTCATCGGTTTTATTCCACACCTCATGTTTGTACGTGTCATCAAAGAGTACGTCTTCGCCTTCCTTCCAGCTGTATTTTTCGCCGTTCACCAAGATGTAGCACTCACCTTCCGGGATCATCAATCCCAGGTGGTAGCGGAGGACTGACTTGAAAAATCCGTAGTGGGGGGGGATATGTTTTCCCCCGTCGATGATGCTGAACATTGCCATGGAAACCCGGGGCAGCTGGCTGATTAGTTCAGTTGTCTTGGGAACCTGTTCGCAGTTATGGGGCAGCCACTCGTTGAATCCCTTGATGATGAAGGTTCGCCAGGCCTTGTCGTCCTTGGCGGAAATAAACTTTTGCAGCTTATCCACTTCATGGAACTTGGGAATGTTTTCAATGTTTTTCAATACTTCATCGAGCTCAGCGCGAATGGTGGTCCAGTTTTCTTTCAGCAGTTTGCTCTCAGGAAATTCTTCCTGTACATCCACATATGGAGGATTCTTCACAAATAGTGAGAGAATCCAGGAATAAAGCAGAGCGATAATAAACGGTTCTATAAAATAAATGAGAACCAAAAGTACGATTATAGATGCTAAAACTATTAGAGCTGTAAGCATGGAAATGCCTCCTTTTCCATACTCTATGACTCTTCCTATTTCGAGGCAAGCTCTTTCAGGGCATTTCCCGGGAAATGCAGATATTTCAGTTCAGTACTTCCGTCAGCAGCGCCGGCGGATCCTCCCCATGGGGCACAAAAATCATGGCAGCGGAGTTCATGCAATATCGCAGGCCGGTTGGATCAGGCCCATCGGGAAATACATGTCCGATATGAGATCCGCTGAGGCTGTCCACCACCTCCACCCGGACCATTCCCCCCGAGTAATCCGGAACAAGGTGAACCGCATCGTCTGCTATGGGTTCCCAAAAGCTGGGCCATCCGGTGCGGGAATTGTATTTCGTTTCCGAGCTGAACAGAGGTTGTCCGCTTGCCTTTGAATAGTAGGTTCCCTTTTCCTTATTGCTGTTGTATTCATTCAGCCAGGGACGTTCGGTACCTTTCTGGCGAAGTATTTCAAAGCTGTGGGGGTCAAGGCGGGACCGCCATTCCTCTGTGCTAAGCTGAACCTGGTATTCATAATTATCGGGAAGGCTGGTTATGGGTATGCCATCAATTTCAGAAGGCCAGGATTCCCTGCCTTCATCACCCCCGGTGACTTCCCGGGCGGTCTCGGTACTTCCTTCCCCTTCGAGCATGGGGGTGGAAATCACGGGTAGGGCAAACACCAGGAGAAAAAGCAGCCCCGGGATTCGGGGTATATGTACATAGTTCATGTGATCCTCCGTATAATACGGGAATAGTCCCGTATATTAGTAAAATAGCCATGAATATAAGGAAAATCAAAGCTATTCGTCCCCACGCTTCACCGCCAGAAAATTCTCTATAACCGGCGGGCGCCCCATGAGGCTGTGGAAAAAGGCCGCATTTTCTCCAAAAATTTGAACTTCCCGGAGTGTAGCGGCGTACTGCCAGCCTACTGCAACGTCCGTCCGGCTGATGACATCGCAATTGAAATCTGATACTATGCGCCGGTACCAAGGAATAAAATACGGCATCAGGGTGATATAGGAGACTTTTGTTAATTCCTTCCCCTGCCTGTTTAGGTAATACATGGAAAATCTCTGGAAACTCTCCACAGGCGGTATTGCTGAAATAATGCTGCCCTCAATAAGCCTCGGTCTCCTTATGTTCACCCTGGTGTTTCATGTGTATCTGCTGGCAAAGGAAGGCGGATGGCAAAACATCCTGGCATTGAGCATCAGTCTGGCATCCATGGCTCTTCCGGTGTTGAACATTTACTGGATTCTCCAGAAGTACGGCGCTCAGGTCCCATACGATTCATTCCTCCTGTATAATCTCAAGCATTATTTTTCCGTCAGCCTGTTTATCATGCTTCCCATTCACATACAGTTCTGGTCGTCCCGGGGTTCGTGGAACGGGAAGGACGTGGACCGCCGAAGAGGGAGTCGTCTGACACAAAGGCTTCCGCTCATATTCACTATTTCCAGCGGGATACTGCTCATTCTCCTCAACCTGTTTTTTCCCCAGAGCTTTATCAGCCTGAGTCCCAGGGGAGAACTGCTGTACGGACCGCTTTTCCACATGCGTACCCTCCTGTTTGCCCTCATTACTCTCTCAATGGGAATGGGGGTGTTTCTTCAAGGAAGGCGGGCAGGGCAGCTAAGTCCCCTTCTTCCGTTGATATTGTCTTTTCTGCTCTTTCTCGGATTTCAGGCCATGGACTTTCTCCGGAGCATGGCATACAGCGCTGTTTCCGGCACAGTCCAGCTTCAGCAATGGTTCTCTGCAGGATTTACCGTTGTGATTCTCTCTGTGGCGTTCACCCAGCTGCGGGACTATCTGGAGCGGGCGGGCAGAACACGGGATGCAGAGTTTGAGCTGGCATTTCTGGAAACCCACGATCCCCTTACGGGGCTGGAGAACCGGCGAAGATTTTTCAGCCGGCTGGAGCAGCTGCTCTCCTCCTTTTCCCAGTTGGAAGACAGACGGGATATGCCCCTTCATGCGGTGTTCAATATTGATATAGATTATTTCAATAACATTAACGACAGCCTGGGTAATGAAGCGGGAAACGAAATACTGAAAGAAATTACCGAACGTTTCTCACAGGTCCTTGATGATTCCGTGCAGCTGTACCGGACCGGTGGAGATGAATTCGCCGTTTTATATTTGGAAGCGGCATCGGAGTTGGATTTGGCGCTGTTCAGCGAACGGCTTCTTCAAGAGTTTGAAAAACCGTTCACCTACCAGTGGCAGTCGGTGTACCTTACTGCGAGTATCGGAATCGCCGTGTTTCCCCGTGACGGCTTCAGCATTGAGCAGATAACCAGCCATTCGGACCAGGCCCTTCAGGAAGCCAAACTGGACCGAAACACCTACCGCTTTTATACCCCTGCAATGAACGAACGGGCGGTCACCAGAATCCAGATGATTAACTATCTCAGGCAGGCGGTTGACCGCCGGGAGCTCTCCCTGCACTTCCAGCCCCAACTGGATGTCTCGGGTAAACTCGTGGGAGCCGAAGCTCTTCTGCGCTGGCAGCATCCTGTTCTGGGTTCGGTGAATCCCGATGAGTTTATTCCGGTTGCCGAAGAAACAGGCCTGATTATCCCCATCGGAACCTGGGTGATCCGGAAAGCCTGTGAGACCCTTGCGGCCTGGCAGAAACGGGGGCTGAACATCCCGGTGAGCATCAATATCAGCCCCCGGCAATTGAAGGATGTAAAACTGCAGCGAACGGTGATCAACGGTCTCCGGGAGTACGGGCTTCATCCTTCACTTCTGCATCTGGAAATTACCGAAAACTCCCTGGTTGAAAACAAAGAGGGGCTGATTAGCAAGCTTCAGAACCTCAGCGATATCGGTCTGAGATTTTCCATCGATGATTTCGGCACCGGATATTCCAGCCTGAGCTATCTTAAGCGGCTTCCCATTGCGGAGGTAAAGATTGACCGGTCCTTCGTTATCGATCTGCCATTCGACACCCAGAATACGGCTCTGGTTCAGTCCATTATTTCCATGGTGCGGGGGTTGGGGCTTCAAGTGGTTGCAGAGGGTGTGGACAGTCTGGAGCAGCTGAACTTTCTTCGGAAGAATGGCTGCCATGTGATTCAGGGGTTCTACCACAGCGAACCCTTGAGTCATGATCATTTCCTGAAATTTTCCGAGGATTATACAAGCGCAATATAAATACGCTATACTCCTCTTCCCATACAATACCAGAACTGCGGCGTAGGAAAGAGCAGGCTTTCTTAAAAAGCGCCCGCACCAGGAGTATATATGCATTTTCGAGTTGACGATCTGCGCATTCAGAAAATAAAACCGCTTATTCCCCCCGCCATTCTCATGGAGGAGATCCCTCTGGGGGAACCCGCCCAGAGGACGGTGGCCGAGGCCCGGAAGAGCATCGAGAACATTATGGACGGCAGAGACAAGCGTCTGCTGGTGATCATCGGTCCATGTTCCATCCACGATACCGCTGCAGCCCGTGAGTACGGTGAACTGCTCAGCAAGGCCCGGGAGCGCTTCTCCCAGAGCCTGGAAATTGTTATGAGGGTGTATTTTGAGAAACCCCGGACCCGAAAGGGCTGGAAGGGTCTTATTAATGACCCCTATCTGGATGACAGCTTTCAGATTAACAAAGGACTTCATCTTGCCCGTAAACTTCTGGTTGATCTGGGTGATATGGAACTGCCGGTTGGATGTGAGTTCCTGGATACCATCACCCCCCAATTCCTTGCGGATGCGGTCTCCTGGGGTGCCATAGGAGCACGAACCACCGAGAGCCAGATTCACCGGGAGCTGGCATCGGGCTTGAGCATGCCGGTGGGTTTCAAAAACGGTACCGATGGAAATGTGAAAATTGCCATCGATGCGATTCATGCTTCCGCAACCCCCCACCATTTCCTTTCGGTGACCAAACAATCGGTGGCCGCAATTGTGGAAACAGGGGGGAACGACTACGCCCACCTCATTCTCCGGGGGGGAAACGACGGTCCCAACTATGATCAGGCGTCAATTGCAGAAGCCTGCGGTAATCTGAAGGAGGAAGATCTCCAGCCCAGGGTAATGGTGGACTGTTCCCATGGCAACTCCATGAAGGACCATCGGAAACAGATTCCCGCTGTGCGGGAGCTCGCCGAACAGATCGCCCGGGGATCAGAGCAGATTTTCGGTCTGATGATCGAGAGTAATCTTGTTGAGGGCAAGCAGCCCATGGCAGTGCTTGACCAGCTGAAATACGGTCAGAGCGTTACAGATGCCTGCCTGGGCTGGGATGACAGTCTGGCCCTTCTGGAAGAGTTAGCCCAGGCTTCGCTTCAGAGGATGGAAGGGTAGTTCATTCAGCTTCTCCGCCGGGGAAATATTCTGCATTCTGGATTGGAGAAGCTCCAGTTTCTGAGAGTACTCCGGGTTGCCGGGCATATGGCTGCAAAGACGCTGATACAACTCCCGGGCCTTGGCGTATTCACCGCATCCCTCGTAGGCTTGTGCACAATGGGCGAGAATCCAGTCCTGACTGTCCCTCTCAAACGCATTGTTGAAGGCGAATACCGCCTTCCGTGAATGGCCGGAGTACTGGAAGCTCAGCCCGATCATTAACCATGCATCCGCTTTCGTCGACTCCCCTTCTGCTAATTGGAGATACCGCAGGAAGCTTCGGTAGGCCCGAAAATATTCCCCTCTGGTCATTTGGTTATTGCCCTCTTCCTTCCATATCCGGGGAATGAAATGTTCGGGCTTTTCCAGGAATTCCCGCTTCTCGTGTTCCTGGGCTTCCAGCTCTTCAAAGAGGTCCGGTTGGCGGTGCAGGCCCGGATCTTCGACGCCGAGCATTCTGCAGGCCTCCTGCCCCTCCCATAGATGCTCCTGGAGTTCACCCGGGAGCAGGGGTTGGGGGTCCTCCTGCATGAGCCGCATATATTGTAGAGATGCGGCCAACATCTGTTCCTCCCGCCACTCTTCCGCCTCAATGAGAATGCTGCGCTCAGGCACTGAACGGTGAAACCAGGCTTTTCGGCGCAGTTCTCTGCGGCGGAACTGATCTTTGATATACCACCAGTAGGGTCCGAATAAGCGGTAGTCTTCAGGATAGCGTTCCAGCTCGGCGGCAAGTTCCCGGTAGATCTCCTGCCGTCCGGCTGCACTGTTCAGGGAAAAATCCTCAATGATCGATTGCTGAATATCAGATTCGTAGAAAAACACGTGAATGATCACCTCATATGTAGTGGTTTCAATATGGAGAAGGGTGATGATGGTACTCCCTCTTGTTTCCTGTTGCAAGGGGAGAATGGGGGAAATTCGGCACGGAAATTCATCCCTTTCTAACTGTTGGTTCATGGTTCTTTCACAATCTACCGGGTACAATCTGGATGTACGGAGGTTTACCATGAAGGTGGCTTTGGCATGTAATGGCGAAGGTTTCGGCCATGTCTCCCGGACTACTGCCTTTTATGAGGCATTAAAGGACCGCTACGATCTGGTAATTCTGGCTCCCGAAACAGTCCACGGGTTTCTATCAGATAAGCTCCCCCAGGCCCGGGTATTCAGCGTCCCCCACATGCATTTGGCAAAAATATCCGACCGCATCAACTTCCTCAGGACCGCCTGGGAGAACATGCCCACCCTCCTGACCCTGAAAACCCGAATTCTGCGCACCGGCCGTCTCTTGCGGGAGCTGGGCGTAGGGGTGGTAATAAACGATTATGAACCCTTTTCCGCCATCGCCGCCAAGCGGATCGGGATACCCGTCCTCCAGTTTAACCATCCGGGAATTGTGGTGCAGAGCCCTTCCATTATGCCCGATGCTCTTGCGGTGAAATTCATTGCACGGTTTATGATGCCTTCCTACGATAAGCGGATCTTCTGCTCATTTTACAACGGAGATGTGGGGCCCATGATCAGACAGGAGCTCAGCGATGCGGCGGCAGCTGCATCCCCTTCCCCCGGGGATTACTACGTGGTGAGTCTGAAAGAAAGCTATCGGCGGCCTGTGCTCAAGCGTCTGCATCAGATGGGCATACGCAATTACCGGCTCTTTCCCAATCCCGACGACCATTACCCCTCGGCAGTGGCAAACTGCAGGGCGGTGATCACCAGTGCGGGGCATCAAACCCTGAGTGAATGCATCCATATGGGAAAGCCCGTGTTCGCCATTCCCCAGCGGGGTCAGTACGAACAGCGGCTCAACGCGAGAATGCTGGTAGCTTCCGGATGGGGCAGCCACGGAAGCATCCGGAATCTCAAGCGGACTCTTCCGGACTTTATTTCCCGCCTGGACGAGTATCCCCGGAAGGCCGTTCCCTGGGTCAAATTCAACTTCAACAACGATACAGATCGGATTATCGGGAAAATCGAAAAATTTATCCGCCTCAGTTCCCGTCCTGCCATTGTTCCCATATGGAACTTTCTCTTTCCCGACGATGAAGGTCCGGCGGATGTTCATAATCTCTGGGGGCTTCTGCCGGTGAAGTCCCGGGAAATGGAGGATCTTCGCCACCAACGGCTGTATCGCCAGTTCCGCCCGGGAGATCGCCACGAGCAGCGCACAGCTGCCCGCTGATGGAATCGTAATGTTCACAAACGGCGGTAAATAGCCGATACTTATCCCAAATGAGTGGAAAAAAACCGAGAGCCGTATCAATATGAAAATACGAACCAAATTTATTCTCGTGGTGCTGCCGGTGATGATCGCTTCCATAGTTTTGGTGGGAGCCTCCAGCTTTTTTCTGGCCACATCGGGAATTAATCGGATTGCCAGGGAATTTCTGGGATTTAAAATTACCCAGCTGGAAACCTATGCGGTGAATCAGTACCGTCTGCTGGTGGACAACGGGCTTCAAAACTCACAGGAATTCATCCAGGCCACCAAGGGCAGCGTTCAGGATTACGCAGCAAGTCTCACACGCAGCGACACGGAGATTATTTTTGCCGTGGATGCAGAGGGTGTACTGGAGATGAGCACTTCCCCCCTTGAGCTGGACGGGGAAGATGCCGAACTTCTCTCCGGCTTGTATGACCGGGACCCGGAAACTCTGCAGGAAATTCGTGTCGCCGGAGAAGTCCGGGTGGGCAGGGGATTCCGATTCGAACCCTTTGAGTGGTATGTGCTGGTGACAGAACTGCGGTCAACCTACTTCCAGGATATCAACAGGATCACCACCCGAACCCTCTACCTTCTGGCCGCCGCCATTGTGGTGGCAACCCTGGTACTGTTTTACTTTACCGGCCGCCTCACCCGCCCTCTGAACACCATTGTGCAAACCATGAGGGAGATCATCAGCACCAGCGACATGAGCAAATCTGTGCCGGTGGAATATAACGATGAAACCGGTACCCTGGCCCATACCTTCAACATCATGACCGGCGAGCTGGATAAGGCGTATCAGGAAATTAAACGCTTTGCCAGGGATGCGGCCATCGCCGAACATAAGGAAAAAAAGGTTCGCCAGATCTTCCAGAAGTATGTGCCCCAGGAATTGATCGACCGCTTTTTTCAAAGCCCCGAATCCATGCTGGTTGGAGAGGACCGGGTGCTTGCCATCCTGTTCTCCGATATTCGGAGTTTCACCACCATCAGCGAATCGATGCACCCAAGTGATCTGGTGAATCAGCTGAACGTGTATTTTGACATTATGGTGGACATTATTATGAAACACGGCGGTATTGTGGACAAATATATCGGCGATGCCATTATGGCGATCTTCGGAGCACCGGTGAAGCACGATGACGACGCATTACGGGCGGTGAATGCGGGACTGGACATGGTGGATGCGCTGTTGGAGTTCAATAAGGTTCAAACAACTAAAGGATTTCCGGAATTTATCACGGGTATCGGTATTAACTACGGCATTGTGACCGTGGGGAATATCGGTGCGGAGAAAAAAATGGATTACACGGTGATCGGGGACATGGTGAATCTGGCAAGCCGCCTGGAGGGATTGACCAAGGAGTATCGGCAGGAGCTGATTATTTCCGAGAGCCTCCAGCGGAAGGTGGGGGATCTGTATCCCACACGTCACCTGGATACGGTGACGGTGAAAGGAAAAACCCGGGGAATTAAGATCTATGCCGTACGCAGAGAGCTGGACCCCCAAAGGGCCCAAGCCTGGGAGATTCATGAGAGGGCAATGGACGCATATTTTCCCGGCCGAGACTTCCAGACCGCTGCCCGCCGCTTCCGTCAGGTGCTGGAAATCTTCCCTGAAGATTACATCGCTTCAGCCATGCTCTCCCAATGTGAGGAATTCATAAAGAATCCGCCTCCCAATGACTGGAACGGCGTGAAAAAAATGAAGACCAAGTAATTTCGGGGTATACTGAGGTCGATATGTTTTGGCAAAAGTTCCGCTTCATATACATCCTCCAGATCCTGATCTGGCTGCCTCTGATCCTCTCAGCCCAGGACGCTGCATCCTCTCCAGTGCCGGTTGATGGTGATACCGGAGACGAGGCTGTGAGAGTACTGATTTTCCAACCGGGAAATCTTTCCCGGGCCGAGCCGGCAGAAGGCCCCGCAGAAGGCCCGGAAGAAGGCCCGGAAGAAGGCCCGGAAGAAAATTCCGGCCTGATCCGGGAGTATGAAAATATTCTCAGCTCAATCAGTGAAAATGAGATCCGTGCCGCAGGATATGAAGCCCGGCTTGCCCGGGAGTGGTCGGCATACGCAGACCGGCAGGGAGATCCCTTTGGTTTTCTTCCGGTGGATATTGCCGCCGAAGAGGATGCGGATATTGCCCTTGCGGTGTACTTCCGTTTGGAAGCCCCAAGGATCTTCCTTATGGTGAAAGCCTATGATGTGCGCACCCGCCGGATCATTGCCGGGAATGTGCAGATTGCCAGCGACGGACTGGTGTTGGTGAATAGCATGGATCGTCTCATGGAGTCGGTAATCCGACAGATCGATGAGGCCCGGGAAGATATCCTGACGATGCGCAAAAATCCCGGAATGCTCGCCGGAACATCCCCGGCGGCGGTGCGCTTCCGCTCCTCCCAGGAGGGGGTGGGGGTGGACATCCCCGGAGTAGGGCCCGCCGGAACCATAGAAAACGGGACGCTCAATCTTCCCTACCAGCCCCTGGCCCTGGGGCAGCAATTATTGGTTGAGGTTTCCGCAGAAGGGTATTATCCCGAGCAGGCATCCTACTCAATCGATGCTCCGGAGAACGACTTTGATCTGCCTACTCTGTATCCCCGTACCCGCATTGCAACCGAATTCATCTACAATTTCTGGACTCTTGCAGGCGGGGGCATAGCCCTGCGCTATTATGTTCGGCCGGATATGATATTTCTTCGATTAAGCAACCATCTCTTCGTACGACCCGGCGACACCCTGGGTCTGGGGGGAGGGCGGATGACCTCCCATGACGATCTGCTTCTGGAGCTCGGGGGATATCTTTTTCTGGGACCCCGCTCCCTGTTTCGGGCGTCCTACAGCGGCGGGTTTGGCGTTATGTTCAGCTCCCTGGATGAAGGTATTACCGCATTGGATGCGTACATAAATATTGCCGCCTTCCATTGGGAACTGAACTTTTCCCGGGTTGCAGTCTACCTAAGGCAGGATCTGCGCTATGCGCTGGGGGTCTTCTCACCCAGAATATTTCCCGAGGGTACGGGCATCGGTCCGGTGCTGCTTCCACTCACACTGGGGTTGGTGCTGAAATGGTAACCTTTCATGATATTTGCAACAGGAAACGGGGGAAAACCGGGCGTACCACCCCTGCCGTTGCTCCGACACTATTGCTGATGATTTCCGCTCTTCTTCTCATATCTTCATGTGGGGGAAATCTCAACGGGATGGGGGGGCTGCCCGGCTACCTCGGCTATATCAGAGACTCCCGCCATGTGGAGGAGATCAGTATGGAGCCCAACCGGGAAAACTCTGTTCTTTTGAAATGGGTTCAACCGGACGGAACCATGGCCGATGCTTCCACGATTTTTCCCGATGGTTCAACCCCCGGCTATTTGGTCCTCACCTTCCAGGAAGACTCCCTGGATGTGCACCGCAGTCTCATTTTCGACGAAGATCTGAATCTGATAATAGATACCCGGGACTATGACGGAGAGCTTGGGGGAAGTTTTGAAAGCTGGATCCGGGGTCCGGGAAGCTGGGGCTGGAGAATTCGAGGGGAGCTGGATCTGGGTCGCTACGGCTGGCTGCCCTCCGAACCCGACGGGGAGAACTCTCCGTTTATTCCCAGCGGACGTTCCGGAGACAGGCAGAGAATCGTACCCGTTTATGACGGGGTATGGGCGGAGTATCTGGTGGAACTTGAACCGCCGGATAGCACCCGGCCCGAACTGGTGCTGAGCATCCGGGGTTCCCGGGATGTGGACGGAAACGCCGCTGAATACGATGGGTATGACCCCTTTGCAGTACCTCCCCCTGATGACAAACCGCTGATTCTCATGAGCGATTTTCCTCAGGGGATAACTGACGCCCTGGAGGATGCAGGGCTGTTCGATTTTGTGTCCAGCAGTCTCTATGATGTAAGGTTTCGGGAGTTCATACCCGAACCCGCAAAAGATCGAATTATTGCAGTGCTCAGCCTCCGGGGAGATGGGGAGGGAAGCTTCCATATGCTCTTTTATCTGCCCTACGAGGATTTGGTGGATGTTTCCGACGCCTCTCTCACTGATTATGAGTTCCACATAATTCCCGGCACCTGGGGATTCGGGGAGTATGATCCCCAGTTCATGTATCGGGAAGGATATTTTGCGGTGTTGAATAATCCCGGGGGGTACGGCCGGGATTATGATTCCCGGGATATGATGCTGGATTTTTATAAAATTGACGGTCCCGGAATTATGCCCTCCCTGGGATCTCCCCGGCTTGATTTTATCCGGCGTATTCCCTATTGGAATCTATTTCAGGACGAGGTTCCAGGAAGGGATATTGCCGTTACCTACCGGAATCCGTCGGGGGACTGGTTTGTCTATAACCGGGAGGCTTCCATGCTCTATCGTCTCTCCATTGCCGCCGGAGGTATTGAATGAGCCGTAATGATCGCAACCGGTTCAGATTTTCCTCTCTTTTCAGATTGATGGCCGTTGCAGGACTTATCCTGCTGGTAAATGGCCGGGTATTGACCGGGGAGGAGGCACGGCGGAGCCTTTTCGACCTGGAATTTGAACCGGCCGCCCGCTTCAACAGCGAACAACGGAGGGTAATTACCGAGAGCCTTCTTCTGGTGCTCCAGAACCGAATTGAAGGGGTGGACATTATTCTTTCATCGGAGCCGGAGGATTCCTCCCCTGCTGAAGAAAACCGGGGTGGAGACATTCCGGATGAAAATGCCCCCAATGAAGATTCTCCGGGGGAAGATGCTCCGGGAGATGCTGATATGAGTCCGTTTCAGCGTGCACGGCTTAACGGGGCAGACTCAATTGTATTTGTCCGTTTCAGCGGAAGCATGGAGGAAGCGGTCACCGAATTTCAGCTTTACGATGCATATTTGCAGCGGAACCGGGCCGGCTTCCGTGTGGAAGGCCCGGTGGATCCGGGGTACCGCAACCTCTTCGGCGGGTACTGGTATGAGGCGTATGAGGAATTATCCCGGGTACTGAAGCCAGTGGAAAACCGGGCCAGGGTTGAGGTGTTGGGCCTTCCCGGCTCCACACTGACGGTTCCCTCCATTTCCGGAGAACAGGCGGAGCTGAAACTTGATGACCGGGGAGTGGCGGTGCTGGAACTGCCGGTACCCGCAGCCTATGAGTTCATCGTGGAAAAGGCCGGCTATTTTCCTCAGGTGGAGGGGCGATTTATTGAAGCACCCCTTCAAATAGATGCCGCCTCAAGCCAGGAGCGTCTGGACAAATTGTATGTGGGCGGCGGCCTGCATATGCTCTCATTCCCGTCTGTGGAGGCCGGAGCACTGTTTCTGAAAGGGGATCTTCAGGCGGGTATTCAATCGGTAATCTATTTGGTGGGACTGAGTCCCGGGCTCATATACGGAAACGATGAAAATCAGCCGCCAGGAGCACAGGATCTATTCCTGTCCCTTCCGCTTCTCAGCCTCGGCCCGGCCGTGGGCTTCTCTCCCAGGATCATCCCCTGGAATATTGCCATTCAACCCGAATTTGCCATGAGCGCTTCGCTGCGGTTCATGCTGGATGACGGAATCTATCTGGATCCCCTTCTTCCCCTGGAGCTGAAATTGGGCAGCGGATTACGATGGCAGGCGGGCAGACATGTGAGATTCTCTCTGGGAATGGCCCTTCCTTTCTATTTTCATATTCCAGGATTCAACAACGGCACAGATTTTTCCCGTGAGCTGGATTCTCCGGATATCTTCCTGAATACCCTGGGACAATATGTTTTTACCGCTCCGCTCATGCCTTATTTCTCTGTGAGGATAGGATTATGAAAAAAATCATCCGGCGCATCCTTGTTTTTTCTGCCATGGTAGTGCTGAGTGTATCCTGTTCAGCGCCGCCGTTTTTTCCCGGAATCTCAAATGCCGCAAAACTGATTTCAAAGATGGAACCGGGAGCCAGCCTTGCCATTCGGGATATCCCCCAGTGGGAGCTGAATGATATTGACGACAGATCGCCCTTTCTTCTGTTACCTCCCGCAGTGAGTGCTGCAGATATGCTGGATACGGGCATGTATGTATTTTTCCCCAGGGGCTATGAAAATACCGGGGAATACCTGTTCTTCGATGCCCGGGACCCGGAAGCGGACTCGGAATCCCGGGATTTTTTATCGGTTTCCACAACTCTGGATGGACTCCAGCTGGTGTTGGAGGAAATAGTTCTGTCCGGAGGCCTGGTAAGCTATTACGGAATTGATCTCTACAATGAGAACCTGGAACTCTGGCCTGCGGGAATGTACCCCATAGTGGGGCAGGACGGTGGCCGGGGAATTCTGAAGGTTGAACTGGATGGTGCATATATGAATATTCAGGCCCAGGTTCCCGCGGATGAAGGTACCCAGGCTTTCAAGGCCGCAGAAAGTGCCGCATTCTGGGATAATACCTCGGCAACCAACCTGCTTTCATCCGAGCCTGAGTATGCTTCAGAAGGATTTTCCACGGTCACCGAAGATTATCTGATCCTGGGCTTTTCTCCACCATACCAGGGGGATAATCCTTCAGGAGCTTCCCGGCTCAGCTATCTGGTGTATTACTGGCCCAACGGGACCGTATATGAAATAGCCCTGGAATATGATCTTCAGCTGAATGATCCTACGCCTATCGGAACGATCAATCTTGCGGACCCGGCGGTTCAGGGCATTATCCAGCTTCCGGAAGAGGAAGACGGCCGCCCGGACCAGCGCTACAGCCAGGTGGGGTTTTACCACCTCCCCGGCAATGATCCCGATTCCCCTCGGTACTTTTCCATGGTTGACCGGGATATAGCCGAGTTCGTCACCTTCAGATGGGAGGGAGGCGAGCCGGGACTTAGCAGCCGGAACGCCGAAAAAGTAGTCAGAAACGGCGAGCCGGTTCAGGGCCGGCTGCTGGGCGTCCTTCACGACAATACTTTGGTATTCAACAGCCAGGGCAAACTTTTTTTCTACGGGGAAGGGAGCGGAAGATGGGCGCAGCTCAACCCCGGATCCCTGGAATTCCTTGGGGAACGCTACGATCCAGAGGGAGAGCAGTGGCGGGTCTTTTTCCGGTATGAATTGCGCTCAGAGCAGGAGCCCCCGGAGGACGGGGAGGGAGACGCCAGCTATGTATTCCAGCAGAGTCTCTATTCCATTTCCACGGAAAAGCTGTACGGGGAGATTGGGTTTTAGCTGTGAGCCTGGAATCCACATTCTTTGGGGCAGTATAATGAGTTTATTCAAGTATCAGCAGTAGATTCTCATAGAAATCCAGCATATCCGGGTTTTCCGCCTGTTCCATCTGCTGTGTGATATATTCTGAGCGTGCTCGGGGCGGATAGCTGGACAAGGCATAGATTTCGTCCGCAAGTTCCAGAATGACCGCCTCTTTTCCTGCAGCCTCAAAAGCCCGGTCATAGTTCTTTATACGCTGGATGAGACCGGGAAATGCGTCCTGCACCTCCGGGGCGGAGAGAAAGCGGTCAAGTGCAATTTTTCCCTGAAGGATGGCCCGCCCTTCCATACTCTGTGCAAGACGATCCTCGTTCCGGGCGTACTCTGTGTACGCTTCGATCATGGAGTTGTAGTCTTCGGCCACACGGGATAACTGTTCCACCCGTTCTTCCAGGCCGGCGATCCGTTCCCGGGTTTGGGCGTTCAGCCGCTGGCTGCTGGTTTCGGTGACATCCAGCTCCCGTTCCAGTCTCCCGTTCTCTTCTTCCAGATTACTGATCCGGGTATTCAGGGCACTCAGACGGTTGCTTTCCCGGGTAAGCTCCTGTTCCTGCCGGGAGAGCCGGGCTTCAAGGTCCGAAATTTCCCCATCCCGCCGGGCTAATTCAGTCTGATATTCTTCAAGCTGTTCCTGGAGTCGGGGATCTTCGCCGGCCTCGGGGGAATCGCCTTCCTCTGTGGTTTGGGCAGCAGCATTTTGGGACTGCAGTTCCCGGAGTGCGGCCAGGGCATCTTCCCGGGCGGATTCGGCACGGTCCCGTGCTGCTTCCGCCTGCCGGAGGGCCTGCCCGGTTTGGGCGAGCTCATTCTCCCGGTTCTCAAGTTGGGTCTGGAGTTGTGAAATCTGATCTTCCAGTTCCCCCAGCCTGGTCCGGGTGCGTTCCAATGCATCTTCATTGTTCCGGAGGGTTGTAACTTCCTGTTGAAGCGAGTCTATCTGTGCCAGAAGATCTTCGGCTTCCGTATCCAGATTTTCCCGTGCGCCTTCAAGATCTTCCACCCCGCTGCGAAGGCTCGCCAGCTCCTCGCTCTGGCGGCGTATGCGCGCATTGGCGCTTTCCAGCTCGTCCCTGAGGTTCTGAATGGTTTGATCTCTCTGAGCCAGGGTCTGCTGCCGGGACTGAATTTCCCCCCGGAGGGAAATGATGGTATTGGTTTGTTCTTCTATTTGCTGATTCAGGCGGGTTTCCAGCTGGGCAAGCTGGGCCTGATACTCCTCTTCAGCCTGATCCAGGGATTCTTCCCTGAGCTCCTCGGAGCTTGCCACAGCCTGCTCAAGTACAGCCTGATCCTGACGTTCATCCACCTGTTCCAGCGCCTGATAGGACCGGGATATTTCCGGTATGAGATTGACCGCTTCCCGGTACAGCTCCAGGGCCTGCTCACCCTCTCCCTGATTCTGCAGCTGGGATGCCTGGCCGTATATGGCCTGAATTTCGCCCACCAGCTCGGCGGTGCGGGCCAGGCTGCTGCTTTCCGCGTTTCTGCGCTGATTGCTGCTGATGAGTCTGGAGAGTGAATCCGCAAGAAACAATTCCGTTTCTCTGCGCTGACTCAAGGTCTCTGCTTCCAGAAATGCGGGGGAATTAAGAAAATCCCGCAGCAGGGTGATAGTGTTCTGCGCCTGACTATAATTTTCGTTGGCAATTTGATTCCGGATCCGTGAGTAAAAACCGTTGAGCTGGGACGATAACGCCGTTTCTTCTTCCCTTCGGGCATTCAGCTCTTCCAGAGCATTCCGGGCTTCGCTCACTGCTCTACTTGCTTCATCAAGTTCCTGCTGCTGTTCCTCTCTGGCGGCATCAAGCTGGGTCTGGAGAGCTTCCTCTCTGGCCCGAGCCTCGGCTTCAAGTTCCTCTCTGGCCCGGTCGGCTGAGGCCAGTTCACTGCTGTATTCATTTTCTATTTGGGCAAGGGCCGCTTCGGCCTGCTCCCGCTCGGTTTCAAGTTCGGTTCGGAAGCCAGCCAGCGCTTGCTGCAGCTCCGCTTCTTTCTGTTCCCTGATTTGGGCAATCCGTTCCTCAATCTCAACTTCGTTCAAGCCCTGGGCTCTCAGACGCTCCCGCTCGGCTTCCAGTTCGCTTTCAAGATCTTCCCTGAGCAGCTGCTCCCGGGCGGAAAGCCGCTCTTCGAAGGTTGTGGCAAGGTTGTTCCGTTCATCTTCCACTTGCTGCAGGCGGTTTTGGATCTCCGCAATTTCCGCTTCCTTGGCCGCCAGATTCGCCTGGGCCTCCTCCTTGAGGACCTGGAGCAGGCGCCCTTCGGTGGAGTTCAGGGTTTGGATTTCTTGTTCTATATCGCTTTCGTTCTGTTGAAAAAAATAAAACATGATTGCCAAGCCCGCAGCCAGGACCAGAAGGCTGAGAAAATTTACTGCCAGGGGCAGACCTATGCCCTGCTTGGCGCTGCTGAGCTGGAAGGTGTCGGGATTCACATCTATGCGGTTTGCCGAGGCTGCTTCATTAATCTTCTTGTTGATAGCCTCAAGCTCTTCCGGGGATATGCCCTGGGAGCCGTCTCCGCCGTCCGGATGGACAGGCGCCGACAACCCCCGTTTTCTTCTAAAATCCCTGGCTTTAGCCAGCAATCCGCTCATGACACCTCCAGAGTAACCCTCTTTAATTCATCGAAATATTCCAGCAGCTCCTTGAGCACTATCTTCTCCCGGATCTGGAGCCCGGATTTTTCCTGGAGCTTCTCAATTTCCCTCCGGAAGCTGTGGATGTCCCGGGCATCATTGAGAAGAGGGAAAATAAGGCGGTTCTGGCAGAACTCTTTCCAGCTCTGGGCTGCTTTGCCGCTGAGCTGATGCCCGAAATTCCTGCCCAGCATTCTGCTAACCAGCTTGCTCACCCGTTCCTTTTGGGTCAGGTTCATGCGCTGAACACCGGAAATAAATTCCCTGATTCCCCCTTCCCGTGTCTTTTCATCCTGCGCCAGCAATTCCTCCATGGTCCGATGGATGTAGGGAAACTGCTCTTTATCTGTATCTGCGAAAAATCCTCCATAGATCTGATAATCCGGATCGTCAGGCAAAGAGTTGGAAGGCGGATCGTTGAACACCTGCCGGATTTTCGCGCTCAGATTTTGATGCTTCAATAAGGTATCACGGTTATCCAGGCATTTCTGTATGTCGATATTCAAGGCTGCGGCACGCTCGGGTTTCAGGGAGTTCAGGGGGGCGATAAAGGGGGCACGGTTTATCTTGATGCTGTAGACCGGAAAGCGACGGTGGGTTTCATCCTCCATGGCGGAGGGGAGAAATACCCGCTGACGGATCTCTTCAACGCTCAGGTCAAGAATATCGGCAGGGTCATAGCGCAGGTCGGCGCAGAGCATGGTGTCCCGCCCCTGCCGGGCCCCCTCTCCGGGTACGCCTAAGGGGCAGATGAGGGTGGATGCCCCTTCTGTTCGGGTGAGCAGGGGGGAGCTGTGCACCAGCGCCGGACGGCTGTTCAGGTTGAACAGTTTTCTCAGTTCATCTTTTTTTCGGTGCTTCCAGCTCCAGTTAAAAAGCCGGGGCTGTTTTTCATGAATGAGACGGGCCATTTCTATGGTGGCGAAAACATCGGAAAGGGCGTCGTGGGCCCGCTCGTGGCCGATTCCGTTAGCCCCGGAGAGCTGCTCCAGGCGGAATTGGGGTTTACCCTCATCGGTCCTGGGCCAGTTGATTCCCTCGGGGCGAAGGTCATGGGTCGCCCGTACCAGATTGATGATATCCCAGCGGCTGTTGCCGTTTGAGTACTCCCGGAGATATGGATCGAAGAGATTGCGGTAGAATAAATTCCGGATGAATTCATCATCGAATGAGATAGAATTATACCCGGTGACTGTTGTGCCGGGCACCATCATACTATTGAATATTTCCCTGGCAAAGCGGTACTCCGGTAAACCCTTGCTTCTGCATTCCTGGGGGGTAATTCCGGTGACCAGGCAAGCCTGTGGATCGGGAAGGTAATCTTCCGAGGGGATGCAGTAGAGCACCACCGGTTCGCCGATTATTTCGAATTTCATGTTTGTGCGCACCGCGGCAAATTGTGCAATGCGGTCGTGAAAGGGGTTTGTCCCGAAGGTTTCCAGATCGTACCAGAGAAAAGATTGTTCCATATATAGCTAGAGTTTATAATAGATCGCGATTCGGGTCATCACCGTTTCCTACACAAAGGAGTATCCCATGCTTGAACTGGAAAAATTGACAAAGGATTTCGAGGGGGTCCGTGCAGTGGATTCCCTGAGTCTGAGCTTAAAAAAGGGGCGGATATTCGGCCTTTTGGGTCCGAACGGAGCGGGAAAGTCCACAACCATCCGAATGATTCTCCAGATTATCATTGCCGACAGCGGAAACATCTCATTCGACGGAAGACCTATAACAGCGGCAGACCGGGAACGGATCGGATATCTTCCGGAAGAACGGGGGCTGTATCCGAAAATGAAATGCGGGGAAACCCTGGAGTATTTTGCCCGGTTGAAGTCCGTCCAGCCCGGCGAAGAGCTGAACCGGCGGATCGACTATTGGCTGGAGCGTTTCCAGCTCAGTGAGTATAAGAACCGCAAAGTGGACGATCTCAGTAAGGGAATGGGGCAAAAGCTTCAGTTTATTGTCACCCTTCTCCACGATCCCGACCTGCTGATCCTGGATGAACCCTTCAGCGGCCTGGACCCTCTGAGTCAAAATCTCATTCTTGAAATTCTTACTGAACTGAAGCGGGAAGGAAAGACGATTCTTTTTTCCACCCACATTATGGATCATGCGGAGAAAATCTGCGATGAGATATGCATTATCAACCGGGGCGCACAAATGCTCAGCGGACCTTTGAACGAGATCAAAAGCAGCCGGGGGAATAACACCCTGTACCTGGAATCGGAGCAGGATTTCCCCCGGCTGGAAGATGTTCCGGGGGTTCAGTCGGTACTTTCCTTTCCCCGGGGGAGGGAGGTGATGCTGGAGCCCCAGAATGACGGTCAGCAGCTTTTAAAAACCCTGCTGGAACAGATATCAATTCAGAGGTTTGAATTCAAAGCGCCCTCCCTTCATGCAATATATTCAGAATTACTTGGAGCCGATCATGAATAATACGAAAACCTGGGTAATAGCCCTGCAGCATTTGCGTACCACAGCCCTGACCAAGGCTTTCGCCATTACAACCGTTCTCGGACCCTTTTTAATATTGGCGATCTCCATTCTTCCCGGGCTTTTAGCCAATGATCCCTTTACCTACGATGACGACACCCGGGTAGCCCTGGTGCGTCCCGATGATGAACGCATTTTCACCGGTATAGCGAATGCCCTTGAAGAGGGGGGCGGAAGAATCACTCTGGAACCGGTGTCCTCTGTGGATGAAGGCAGAGACCTTCTCAACGGGGATGAGGTGACCGCCATGGTTGCCCTGTCGGAGGATCTGGAAACTATCCGCTATTTCAGCAAAACCGATACTGCGTATCATATTCAGCAGGCGCTACAGGGGGCGGTAAACTCCATTGTGTATCAGCGGAAGCTGGAGGAATACGACATCGAAGCCAGTGTCGCCGAAGATCTGAACAGCAATCCCCGGTTTCAATTCATCCGGGTGGGAGCCACCCAGGAAGAGGACCAGGGGGATGAAGGTTTTGAAAACACCATATTTGTGGTGGTCACTCTGACCATGCTTCTGTATATGACCATTCTCTTTTACGGGCAGGTAATTGCCCGCTCGGTGGTTCTTGAGAAAACCAGTAAAACCATAGACCTGATGATGAGCTCGGTGAGCAGCGGTCAGCTGATGATGGGGAAAATTCTGGGTATCGGTACCGCAGGGGTAATTCAATACAGCATTTGGATTGGAGCGCTGCTGCTGTTCAGCTCGGTGAGCCGGAACCTGTGGGATATCGGTCTTCCCGCAAGTCTGCAGCCCGGAAATTTGGTGCTGCTCATGGTCTTTTTCGTCCTGGGATTTCTTCTGTATGCGGCCTTTTACTCTGCCATCGGGGCCGCCAGCAAGGATGAACAGCAGGTGGGGCAGCTGGGAATGCCTCTGATCCTGTTTCTCATCGTGCCCATGATGATGATCGCCCCCATTACCATCAGCCCGGGCAGTTCGATGGCCGTGGGACTGAGTCTCTTTCCCCTCACCAGTCCGCTGGTAATGGTAATGCGGTCGGTGGCCGCATCGGTACCGGGATTTCAGCTTGCATTGTCGGCGGCAATTCTTATTGCATCCATTTTCGCAGTGGGATACATTGCTGCAAGAATCTTCCGTATAGGAATCCTCATGACCGGAAAGAAGGTGCGGCTCTCGGAGGTTCTCCGCTGGATCCGGGAATGATTCCGGCGATGGCACGAGAGAACCGATACAAAACAGGCGGCAGCTGAGGTGGCAGACAGAAATAAAACACTCCTGGATTGCATCAGGGGCAGCCAGTATGTGACAGTGCAGAATGCTCTCATGAGGGTCAGTGATCAGAATCTTGCACTGGCCCTTTACTATCTCCATGAAGAGGACAGAGCATTCGTGCTCTCATTTGTAGCAGCTGCAAAGATGGATCGGGTTGAAACAGCCCTGACCCGCCTCGAGCAGGTAAAGGTGAAGGATGAGTACTGCAGCCGTGCGGTGGATTTGATCATCGGCCGAATCAGGGGCGATGCAGGGGCAGATCAGCAGACAGGCTATTACCGGCCCCGGAAACGTCCGTGAGGGAAGTCATAAGGCAGTAAAGGGTTACAGATAATGAAACATATATATACTGAAGCGAGTTCCGGTTCACCGCTTGGATCGGAGATTGTAGACGGCAAAGCGCATTTTTCCATTTGGGCTCCAAATGCGGACTTAGTGCAGGTTTTTTCCATTCCACGACGGGATCTCATGAAATGGTACTGGCCCGTGGGAGATGCTGAAGGAAAGCCAGAAGGAAAGCCAGAAGGAAAGGCGGAAGGAAAGCCAGAAGGAAAGCCAGAAGGAAAGGCGGAAGGGAAGCCAGAAGACCGCACTGATTTCTCCCGGCGTTCCGGCCGTTCTGATTTCGGTCGTTCTGATTTCGGCGGTTCTGACTCTGACAGTTCTAATAGTGGCCGTTCTGATTCTGCTTGGGGTGGTTCCCGAGGGGCTGATTCGGATACACTGAAAGCTGATCTGCCTCCCGGCGCCCGGGAGTTCCTCACTCTGGAATATATAGAAGATGAGGGTATCTGGAGGGGATCGGCACCTCTGGACGCTGCCCCCGATGAGCTGGCCTTTCAGTATCGGATTGTCCGTGAAGGCGAGGCTCGCTTCCTCTGCCATCCGTTGGCCCGTGCCATGGCAGCTTTTCCCGGCATGGAGCGGGGAGCACCCTGGGAGGTGCTTCTTCCCCCTGAGGGGCCTGCTGATGCCCGTCGGCTGGAGCCCCGCAACGGCTGGGAGGGGTACCAGCTGCCTGCGGCACTCCTGCCGGCTCAGGAAAAAGACAACCGGGTGATTTACGAGCTTCATGTCCGGGATATGACCATTCATCCTCACAGCAATGTGGCAGCGGAAAAGCGGGGCAGCTACAGCGGGCTTGTAGAGAAGCTGGACTACATAGCCGGACTGGGGGTGAGCCACATTCAGCTCCTTCCGGTAATGAAATGTGCAAGCATCGACGAGATGCGGCGGAGCTTCAACGATTCGCCCCGGTCGGCGGAAAACAACTATAACTGGGGCTACGATCCTCTCTCTTACTTTACCCCCGAGGGTTGGTATTCCCAAAACCCGGAAGATCCCTATCTGCGGATATCCGAATTGAAAACCCTGGTTAAGGAAGCTCACCGCCGGGGATTACGGATTATTCTGGATGTGGTGTATAACCATATGGCGGACAGCAGCCTTCTGGAGCCAACGGCGCCGGGATACTGGTTTCGAAGAAATGAGGATGGCAGCTTCACCTCCAATTCCGGCTGCGGAAACGATGTGGCCAGCGAGCGGCCCATGGTCCGCCGTCTGATTCACCGAAGTCTGGAGTACTTCGTCCGTGAATTTCATGTGGACGGATTTCGCTTCGACCTGATGGGCCTGCTGGACTCCCAAACAGTGCTGGAGGCGGATGAGAAGCTGAGGAGCATTCGGCCTGATATTATGCTTCTGGGTGAGGGCTGGCGGATGTACAACGGAGAGGAGGGCACCCGGGGTATGGATCAGGATCTGGCCGCCCAACATTGTCATGTTGCCATGTTCAGTGATGAAATTCGGGATACGCTCAAGGGAGGCGGCCTGAATGAAGCAAGCCGCGGGTTTCTCAGCGGACTGGAACGGGATAAGGAGCATGTGCTTTCAAACCTCCTGGGCAACCCCCGTCAGTACTTCTCTTCCCACCGGCCTCTTCAGGTGGTGAATTACCTTGTGTGTCATGACGGACTCACCCTTCGGGATTCCCTGTGCCATAATTACGGGATCGATACATCCTCTTCCGAGGGGAGGTGGGAGTTAGCCCAGCGTATCAGGGCGGCGAACCTGCTCCTTGCCACAAGTCAGGGTATAGTGTTTCTCCATGCCGGCCAGGAGCGGGGCAGAAGCAAACCGAATCCCCCGGGCTCGGACTATTCGGCCATCGGCCCCTTTGTTCATAATTCGTACCACAGCGATGACTCTGTGAACGCCTTTCCCTGGACCCTGCAGGCCGAATGCGCCGGACTCCCCGACCATCTGAGGAAAATCCTGGAGTTCCGCAGAAATGAACCCCTGCTTCATCTGGATGATCATGAAGAGCTTCATGCATCGGCCCGGCTCATAGAAACCCCCGGAGCTTTCAGTTTTGCCTATTCAGTCAGCGACGGATCCCGGGGAATTGTTATTGCCGTAAACCTGGAAAGCCGCAGCATCGACTGTCGCATGGAGGAATCCCTTCCCGGAGCCCATGATTTTGAGGTGATTGTGGGGGATGCCGTAATGGAGGATGGGCTGTGTAAAATGGAGGCGTTCGGCTCCCTGCTGATGACCTATCGACTATCCTGCTAAGCTCGGCCCGCTAAGCCCGGCCTGCTAAACCCGGCCCGCGAACTCCGGCCCGCTAACTCCGGCCCGCTAACTCCGGCCCGCCAAGCTCGGTCTGCTAAGCTTCTGCCCGGGGGATTGCCATCTGCCCGGCAGATTTATGCTCAGCGCCTCCGGGATGCTGTGTATCCGGCTGGAAGCTGCACCGGCGGGCAGGCCCGCCAGCTGTCTTCCGCTGCTTCGCAAATTCAGACAACGGGGCGCCGGGTCAGGGGCTGTAATGAAATTCTGTTCAATATATTGACTGTTGAATGTTGTTGAGATGGCATCTCTAGTCTATAATGAGGCCGTACCAAAAAAATTCCACGTACCGGGAATACGATTCATAGGGACTTATATGACAGATTCAACTCTGGGGGTTGAGTCTCATTCTTCAATGGTGACACAGGAAGGCATTGTTGAAG